>JALHSX010000154.1 GCA_022865445.1 Thermoplasmata archaeon
CACGCTGTTCTTTGGTACACAATCATCCATTACTGCTCGAAAGAGATATATATTGTACATTCTTACAGGTGTCTAGAGTGTGATCCAAGTGAAGCCCGTGAGAACAGACCTGACACCGGACGAGATGCCAAGGAAATGGTACAACATACTGCCTGACCTACCGGAACCGTTAGCTCCTCCATTGAACCCTGGGACGAAGAAGCCCATTTCGCCGACGGACCTTGAGGCGCTCTTCCCCAAGGCGTTGATCGCGCAGGAGATGTCCACTGACCACTATATCGACATCCCAGATGAAGTCCTCCAAGGGTACATGATGGTCAACAGGCCGAGCCCGCTTCAGAGAGCGATCGGCCTCGAGAAGGCGCTCAATACGCCGGCGAAGATATACTTCAAGCGTGAGGACCTGAGCCCGGCGGGGAGCCACAAGACCAACACATCGCTCGCTCAGGCTTACTACAACATGAAAGAGGGCGTCGAGCACCTGACGACGGAGACAGGTGCAGGTCAGTGGGGCACCGCGCTCAGCCTTGCGTGCAACTACTTCGGTCTGAGCTGCAAGGTGTTCATGGTCCGAGCATCCTACGACCAGAAGCCGTACAGACGCGAGATGATGAGGGTTTATGGAGCCGAGGTCAACCCGTCCCCGAGCAACCTCACAGAGTTCGGCAGGAAGATGCTCGCCAAGGATCCGAAGCATCCAGGCTCCCTCGGGATCGCGATCAGCGAGGCGATGGAGATGGCGCTCAAGGACGGCAACACGAAGTACAGTCTCGGCAGCGTCCTCAACCACGTTATGCTGCACCAGACGATCATTGGCGAGGAGACACTCCTGCAGTTCAAGAAGCTCGACGAGGAGCCCGACTACATGGTCGGTTGCGTAGGTGGCGGTTCTAACTTCGCAGGGTTCACGTTCCCTGCCATAGGCCAGAAGTTGAAGAAGAAGATGAACACGGAGTTCATCGCCGTCGAACCCACTGTGGTCCCGAGCTTGACGGGCGGGAAGTTCGAATACGACTTCGGAGACACTGCCGGCATGACCCCTCTACTCCTGATGTACACGCTGGGCCACGACTTCGTGCCCTCTCCCATCCACGCTGGCGGACTGAGGTACCACGGTGCTGCGCCGACTGTGAGCCTTCTCGTGAACAAGAAAGTGGTCAAGCCAGTTGCGTACGAGCAGAAGGAGGTCTTCAGCGCCGCGATGATGTTCGCGAGGGCCGAGGGCATAATCCCCGCGCCCGAGACGAGCCACGCGATCAAGGCCGTGATAGACCTAGCTCTCGAGGCCAAGAAGAAGAACGAGAAGAAGATCATAGCGATGAATTTCTCGGGACATGGCCTGTTGGACCTGGGAGGATACCAGCAATATCTTGACGGAAAAATAGCCTGAGGCTCAGGCGAAATAGCCTTCCTGGGTCTCCCTAAGGCTCCTGTACGCAGTCCTGTACTCCGGACGCTCCAAGAGAACCTTCACGCTTCTCTCGAGCTCTACATCGAGGTGGTCCTGTCTTGACGCGTAGTACTCCCGTCTGAGGAGATCGGAGATGTCGGACGAGTAATGCTGCATCCCGAACATGATGACCGAGTACGCCGATGGAGTCTTCGATATCACGTTCAAGGGAGTGGGGGAGCCTCCTTTGATGACGTCGAGCAGGTCTGGTGAAGGCCCTCCGACCTCCCGAGCAACGGCAGCCATCTTCTTTGGGGCGATCTCCATAGACTTGATCTGGAAGACCTTCTCGTCGGTGAAGATGAACGTGTCGTACTCAGAAGTCACATGGTTCCTACCCGTAAGCGCACGCCAGTCCTGTTTTCTCTCGCTCGTGTCGTAGCGTCCCTTCAGGTAGACCATGAACTCGTCTATGCCGTGGAATTCCATACCATCTCAGACGAGTAGCTGAACTGTGCCATTAACCTTTCGGAGGTCCCGTCCCACCATCGCGGCGATCATCTGTAGCTCTCGCCCGTGATGCGCTCGAACATGTCTATGTAGAGTTCCGATATCTCCTTGATCTTCGTCTCGGGAAGAGATGGTATCTTGGGTTCCGCCTTGCCCATCTTCCTTGCTTCCATCAGCCTGTCATAGTAGCCCAGCTGCCTGTAGTGCTGCCTGACGTTCTCCTTGCTGAGCTCGGTGAACTGTCCCTTGGAGAAGCTCTCCCAATCCCACCACCGGTCCTCATCAGCAGTGCCGAAGGTGTCGACGATCATCAGCTTCCTCTCTTCGTCAAACGCATACTCCTTCTTGCCGTCAACGTGGATGAGGTCCCTCTTCTCAACTTCCTCAGCGATCTTCTCATCAATCCTCAGCGCAGCATCGACGATGGAGTCGTACTCGCTGGCACTCAGCCCCGCGATCTTGACCGCCTCTCTCTTCGTGAGAAACCGGTCGACCCTCTCCAGCTTCGTCGTGAACTCCAGGAAGGGCTCAGGAAGTTTGTCTCCATACTTGACTTCCTTTGTCGCCTTGAACCCCAGCTTGACTGGTTTGATCTCGCCGTTTCGGATCCTGTCCCACAACGAGCCAGCGACATAGTGTCGGGAGATCACTTCGAGAGGAATCAGGTAGTTCGTTGATTTCCTGTTGATCTTCGCGTATTCGAGGATATCGACCTTCTGAACTCTCATCCTGTTCGGAGGAATCAGCTCTCTGAAGTGCGATTTGATTCCGCAAGACCTAACGACCTGGAACCAAAACGCGCTGGATCTGCAGAGAGTCTCGCCCTTGTGCGGGATGAGCGACGGGATGATCTTGTCAAAGACGGATATCTTGTCGGAGAACACGAACTCTAGCGAGTGGGCGGAGACCTCGTAAACGTCTTTGACTTTTCCCTGACGAATCAGTTTCATGGCGTCAGTCAGTTCGTAAACGATGTTTGTTCTTAATGTTTTGGGTCATGATGACCGCTGTTGATTTCGCGCCTATTCCTCAGGAGAGTATCCCACTTGGGGCTGGTAACCTCAAAATCATTAAGCTACGAGCAACTGCTAAACCAATACGGCAGAGGATGGCGATATGGCCATGAATCTGGCGAGACACTTTTCCGAAAGAACCAAGGAGATGCGCGCCTCCGAGGTCAGGGAATTGCTGAAGCTGCTGCAAGTTCCAGACATGATTTCATTTGCCGGAGGTTTCCCGAATCCAGAGTCGTTTCCGACCGACCTCATCCGGGAAATCCTTCTCGATGTTCTCAAGAAGGACGGAGCACAGGCGCTCCAGTACGGAATCACGGAGGGATACGCCCCCCTCAGAGAAAGCGTCGCTGAGCGCATGAAGAAGAGAGGCATGGACGTTTCGAAAGAGAACGTGCTCATCGTGAGTGGGTCGCAGCAAGCCATCGACCTGATGGGCAAGATATTCATCGACCCTAGGGACACGATCGTGATCTCGGCTCCAACATATCTCGCGGCACTGACAAACTGGGCGATCATGCAGGCGACCTTCGAGTCCGTCCCGATCGACCACGACAACATGCGAATGGACATCTTCGAAGAGAGGGTGAAGAGGCTGAGCAAGAGAGCCAATCCTCCTGAGATAGTCTACGTCCTGCCCAATTTCCAGAACCCTGCCGGCGTCACGATGCCGGAGAAGAACAGGAAGAAGCTGGTCGATCTGGCCTCCGAGTACGATTTCATCGTGCTAGAGGACGATCCATACGGAGACCTCCGATACGAAGGAGACCATATCCCTCCGCTGAAACACTGGGACGACGAGGGGAGAGTTGTCTACATCAGCACTTTCTCGAAGATACTCGCTCCTGGTCTGCGGGTTGGATGGGTCGTCGCCGACCCTGAGATACTGAAGAAGCTGATAATCGCAAAACA
>JALHSX010000155.1 GCA_022865445.1 Thermoplasmata archaeon
GAGGTGACGACTAGTGCGTCGGGTTACTACGCATTCGCCAACTTGGTTGCGGGGACCTACACTCTCTCAGTCAATGCCTCAGGATACCGTAACGCCTCGCATGATCTGATTCTCTCCGATTCAGGTGTCGTTCTGGATTTCTACCTGTCACCGATTCCGCCGAGTACCCACCAGCTGAGTGGATTCGTTTACGTGCAAGGCACTACCGACCCGATTGAAGGAGCGGAAGTTCAGGTTGGCGAGTACTCTGCAGTGACGGATGCTAGCGGGCATTATTCTGTGCGCCTGGCAGCCGGGAGTTATGCTCTTCTCGTCAATGCCTCAGGATATCAAATCGATTCCCACGACCTGACTTTCTACAATTCAGATGTCGTTCTGAATTTCTACCTGATACCGATTCCCCGCGGTACTCACCAGTTGAGTCCTGTAGAAATTGCAGCCATCGCTGGCACGCTGGTAGCCGTTGGAGGAGGTGTAGCATGGGCGATGACCAGGCTTTTCGGAGGACGCAGAGCCGTTGCTCCAGATGCTGCAAAGACGGCGCCGCAAGATCTCCACAAGATCACTGAATCGCCTACGGAGTTCCACAAGATCACTGAGTCTCCCACGGAGTTCCACAAGATCACAGAATCACCTACAGAGCTCCACAAGATCACTGAATCGCCTACGGAGTTCCACAAGATCACAGAATCACCTACAGAGTTCCACAAGATCACTGAATCGCCCACGGAGCTCCACAAGATCACTGAATCGCCGCGTCCGACAGAACAGACGACACAATCTCTGAGTAAGGATCAGCTCTCGGAATCCATCGCCAAGAAGAAGCGAAGATAGTACCAGGAGCTCTAGTGGATCACGTGTGTGACTTTCAAAAGCGCTAGGCCTAGAACCACATCTAAGGTAGGCCCATCCTGTCATGCAGATTGCCTGGCGATCGATTCAAGCGCCTTCTGATGGTCCAAAGCAAGCTCCGTCGGCGAACAGAATACCGCAAGAAGTCATCGATGTCTTGTCTACGTTCTTCGGGGAGATCATTGAATCTCCTCACAACTTCAGAGTACTCTCGGAGCTCTTCCTTTTGTTGTCTGATCTCTTTGACTATCTCTCTCGATTCGGCTTCATCCTTCGGGTGAACGTCGAGCGGACACATGTAATTCGCAAGGTGGTTGAGTCTTCCATAGATATCCAGGCCATATGGATAGATGCGACACTCCATTGGCTTGTGTTCGTGAACCCCACACCTCAGGGCGCCCTCTCTGTCTTCCAGAAGGCAGCACCCACCGTTTTCCCTTCTAAGACCGATACGCACTTCTCCAGCGGAGAGGTTGATGACCGGATGCTCATGGCGTGGCACAACTTCGTATAGGCCGGTGAACGAACTCGGTGCGAGACCAAGGCATGAGGACAGGCGTCTGATATCCAGATGCGTCAGGTAGACTGTGAATTCCGTGCAGCATTTGCCGTGACATCCTAGACAAAACCCTTCTGGCATTGGGTCCCCTGCTCACTGTTCGAAATGGACTGTGAAAGGCTTAAAGAATCGCCTGGACTTGAACCCAGGGAAACCTTTCTGGCCTTCGGTAACAGATAGGACGAAGGAACAAAGGGCCAAGGAAGAAAGAACAAAGAACTCCGACCCTCTTCTCGGTGACGCCGAGCAAGTGGTCGACTGCAATGCGTCGTCATGATTTACTGGCAAGAACGGTATTGAGATCCGGGCCCTCGCACATTTTAATTAAATGATTTGGATTAATGTTCAAACTATAAGAAAAGACCATAGGGGAGGAATGGTAATCCAGCAATGCGATGCCAAGGAGAAACCCAAGCCTGTATGCTGGTAGAGCAATGGAGGACCGTTCGCGTGAGCTTTGACTGGATCGTGCCCGTAGTTGAGATCGTTCTCTTCATAGCAATTATGTTCTTTGCTGCTCTCACATCGAAAGTAGTCGCCGTGGCAAGCTTGTTCATCTGTCTGTCATCCGGGGTGATGCTTTGGATGATGACGGACCTAGCAACGGACCCATCCTATGGCTTCGCCATCGAAGACTATGGACATTTGTTCTTTTGGCTCGTATTCACCATCCCTAATGTTGCTGCCGTGGGTGCCCTAGCCTACTCTTTGGGGAGGTCAAGTTACGGGGGACTTCTCATCGCTGCGGCAATGTCCTCAATCAGCTTGCTTTTTCCGTTCGGGATTCTGGCGGGTGTCCTTCTTAGGTGGGGTCACAAGAGAAATGTCTTGTTCACGCCATGAGAAGAGATCATAGGGGATAGGTCAGGTAAAGCCAAAATCGCTCGCGAATGCGAACGGCCAGACAATCCCACCTATGCAGAACAGAATCGATAGACCAACCCTGAGCGAGTATCTGATCGGAGGCTTGATGTTCTTGTCTCTGATTGTCAATGCTAGGACCATAACGGAGTGGAAAGGGAGAAAAACCCACCACACCAGGTAGGGGAGAGCAAAGACCGCAAAACTCGCAGCGAAGATGATTCCATAAGCTAGGAGGACCAAGTCGTACTTCCTGTAGGCGACAGACCATCGTACAGGAGGCTCATCGTCCCGCGAAGCGTTCGATTCGTGGCTCCCTCGAATTGGTTTGAGATGAAGATATGCTATCGAGAGGATGATCGATAGAACGAATGACCAGAACAGACTAGGGAAATGCATTCGGCTGAAGAATATCCATAGAAACGATGGCGAACTCACAGCGACCGCAGCTGCAAGGCAAATCTCGGGGAGGTCAACCACTCGTGATGCCTCCGATCCATTCATGTTCCTGAAGCATAGTCGTGTGGCTTCAACCTTGGGGCCGCGCTCCTCGGAAAAGCCCATAGGGAAGGGCAAACCCGAAAGCATAGGAAGCCCATTCACCCCCGAGGAGAGTGATAGGTTGGTCAATGTGTATGAGTGCAGTGTGTGCCATGTCCTGTTCGGAAGACATGCTCCTCAGTGTCCAGTGTGCCACCATGGAGCGCTGTCTCTGGTTGGTTATCTTCTGCCAGAGAAAGGACATGAGCAACCACCATAAGCCGCGTCCCGTGCCACTCGGAAAGTCCCACAAGGAAGGAAAGGAACCGAAAGACGATTGCCCTTTTCGCGCGTCCTGCTTCAATCACCAGCAGATTCCTGACCTGCATCCGGGCCATCGCACTGTCCAGTGATTACGTAGCTTCATCAAGACAGCCTGACTAGATGCAGGAACCCCATCGTTCATCGCATGAACCGCTTACGCAAGTCAAATTGTGCTTCGATATAGCAGCAGCGCACGCTTGCTCGTGTGCCAATCCCCGGATCTCTTCACTGCTGGGAGTTCGCCCTGTCCCGCACGCAGTCGTAAGTACTGTGCGGAGTATGGGCCTTGCTCCTCGAACTCCTTCAACGGTCTGAGTTCGTCCAGTGCCGTGCCAAGCTGGTCCAATAAGTCCAGGAGCGCCCTTGCCATCAATTCCTCGATGAAGAGAGTGAGGTCGGAGAGGTCTCCCGAATGCCCCATCTCCATTGATGATAGATACCGTGCCCTGTCCGGAGGGAGGGTATGGACTGGGGGCCAACTATGTTTCATCAAATGAAGGTTCAACAGTAGTCGGCCTACGCGCCCATTCCCATCGCTGAACGGATGAATGGATTCGAACCGGTGATGGAGCCAAGCTCCGAGTGCGATTGTGTCCTCACCCTCGATGTCCCTCTTCTCGTATTCGTGGAGCATCTTCTCAGTCTCATCTATTACACTCTCCATGCGAGGCGGGGCGTGTTTGGACCCGCTA
>JALHSX010000156.1 GCA_022865445.1 Thermoplasmata archaeon
ACAAAGCCGCATCCCTGCAAAGCCAGTTCGAGAACGGATGGAGAAAGCCATCAGTCACGGCAGACGGGATCGTCCTGAAGGGTAATGATATCGTCCTCATCAAGCGAGGAAAGGAGCCGTTCAAAGGTTCGTACGCTTTGCCGGGAGGATTCCTCAACTACGGGGAGAGACTCGAGGAATGTGCGGTCAGAGAGGTTCTCGAGGAGACAGGAGTCAAGACCAAGGTCGTTGAGCTGGTCGGCATCTATTCCTCGCCCGACAGAGACCCGAGAGGACACTTCGTTACCGCGGTCTATCACCTCGAACCAATCGGCGGAATGCTGAAGGCAGGCGATGACGCACAGGATGTCGAGTGGATTCATCTCGACAAACTTCCCAAATTCGCCTTCGACCACGGGAAGATAATCCAGGACTTCCTCTCTAGGAGAAAAGAAAGAAGCACGGAATGAGTTTTGTATCGGTTCAGCTAGAGAGCAGGCATGAGCCCTTGAGCGGCTCGCACGAATGGCAAGTAGACCAGTTTCGTGTCGTTCACCGTGAGAGTATAGTCAAGATTCTGAAGGACTCCAGGCTGCTCAGCCTCCATAGTGACGACCACGAAGTCGGCCATTTCAGCCGCTTCCTGCTTCGATATCACTGCAGGCAGCCGAGACGCATTTCCGAAGTTGAGCCGGGTCGGATATCTCGGAGGGTTGCTCGTGAACTGGACTGCAATCCTCTTGAAATTGGCAGTGTCGAGATCAGCTGCAGGGACGTAGATGAAAACGTTGCCGCTGTCGCTCCCGCTCTTCAACATCGACGCGAGTTTGAAAAATGTCCCTCCTTCGACGTTCTTGGACCGCACAATGAATGTGGCATAGACCCTCCAGAAGGGCATGTACGTCCTCTCTCCCTGAGTGTTCGGGTTGAATTCCGCGATCTCATAGTCGAGCTTCTCAATCCCGCCGTCCCGAACATGCATCGTGCTGCACTGCGTGCAGAAGAACACCCTGTCCTTCTGCTTCATCTGGATCGGGCTGTTGCATTGCGGACACTTGACCTGGATTACCTTCATCTCAATCCCCCCAGCTGCTTGGACAGGCCCTGGACCTGTTTGAGAGCGCCTCCGAGAGATGCCTTCTTCTCCTTGAACTCGCCCTCGACCCTCTCAGACCCATGCCTGAAGAATCTGTAAGCGAGGAAGAGAATCACCGCCCCGACCGCTACGCCGACAAGAGCTATTCGCGAATCATTTGCGTATGACGCTCCTGAGTAAACGATGCCCCCCGCTGCCACAAGCCCTCCAGCGACAGCACCTCCAGTCATCGCAAGGCTCTGGAACAGCGGATCGCCCGGAGCTCTACCGGACAACACCTGAGCCGTCACTCCGTCGACGGTGTCCATGTACATCCGGTCCCGGTAGTTGTATCTCACGACCCAGACCGGGTAGTAGATCATGGTGAGCATTTTCGGAAACACGTGCAGTTTCTCGAACGTCACATGAGGCACATGTGCACCCGCTCTGGCTTTTGCGAGAGAATCGTTCTTCGCACGAGTCACTGCGTCATCCTTGCTCGTAGTCGCCTCGAAAGTTGGTATCATCTCGAAATCTGCGAAGCTTGTCTCCCCCACGAGGTTCCTCATAGTCCTGATTCCAAGATCCCCTGGATCGCAGGCGATCTCGGAGAAGACATAGTCCTGAAGCACCATGACCTCTTTCGGTATCTTCTCCACTGTTGTATTGCCTTTCTGATCCGTGTGCCGTCTCTCATCGTAGCCGCATATCCAACCAGCCACCCTTGTAGTGGTTTTCCAGAACGGCAGGTAGATTGGGTACGATTCGACAATCTTGCCAACATTCTTGAGGTCCCTGGCCTTAAAACCCTTTCTCCACCAAGACTGTGTGGACGCAACGGCAGCGTCCTTCATGGCCTTGTTCTTGAATGCGATTGTGGTGACGCCCTGGTCGCCTTCCACGAAGAGCGTGGAGCTGCAGTATTGGCACATCACTACATTCTCGCCCTCTGGTACAGAGATCGCACCACCGCAAGTCGGGCAGTTGATTCCAACGGAAATGTCAGGCATGATCACATCCTCCTCGCGACGAACAGCGCTGCGCCAAACACCGCGACCACCGTCACTGCAATCAAAATGGCGGCCGCCAACATTGACGACGTGGCTACAAGTCCCTCTGCGGCGATTGCCAAGAAGCCGACGGCGGCCACAGCGACGTATGCTGTGGAGCTCCTCATCGGAAACTCGGCTGAGAAGACCTCACCCGATGACCCATCGAGAACAATTTCGTACTTCTTCTGGTTGAAAACGTAGTCAATCTTCCATATCGGGAAGTAGACAAGCGCTTGCTCCTTTGGTTTTCCCGGGAGAGTGTTGAGGTAAGAGAGCATCTCGATATCTGGCTTCACGAGCTCAGCCCCCTGCGTGTCGAATGACGGGTCGAATATCTTGAGATCACCGGCAGGCACCTTGAGGCTGTGCAGTCCAGGCAATGTGGTGGAACCCGCGGTCTCTATGAATACCTGCTCCACCCCATTCAAATCCCTCTTGAACATGTACACAGGGAAGTACTGACGCTTCACGCCAGCAACCTGAGCCAGCTTGTCCAGGTCTTTCGCCTTTGTCGAGCCCGCCGCCCATCGCTTGAACATCCCGATGGCGTCGTTCTCCTTCACCATGTAGGGCAATGCGTAGTAGAAGCCAGCCCCCGACCGGTCGACGTAGATCTGCGATGCGCAGTACGGACATTTCACGAACTTGACGCCCGTGTCGAATGGCACGGGGGCTCCACACTTCGGACACTTAATCGATGCCAAGCTACCTCAACTCCTGAAGACTGGTTCCTTTCCTCCTAAGCTGGTTCTGACTAGAGTGCTTTCCCGCATCCTGGGCAGAACTTCGATGATGCTGGAGCGTCAACGCCACAGCCCGCGCACTTCTTTGTAGCAGCAACCGCGGCGCCGCATTCCGGGCAGAACTTGGTGCCCTCGGGCACCTGAGCGTTGCACTTCGGGCAGGGCACCGTTGCAGGGCCCATCTTCGCGCCACACGAAGCACAGAACTTCGCCGTCTGCAAGTTCGCGACACCACACTTCGGGCAAAGCACCTGAGGGGCTGCTTGCGCCTGGGCAGGTTGTGCAGCACCAGGCTGGGCTGCACCAGGCTGGCCTGACTTCATGGCGTCCACCATGGTCCATCCCATGCCCAATCCAGCGCCCAAGCCGACTCCTGCTCCTGCGATTCCGCCGGACGGGTTCGTAGCCGCCTCTCTCATAGCCTGTCCCGTCTGGTACTGCATGTAGTTCGCGCCCAAGATCGTCATCGACGACTTCTGGTCCACTGCCTTCTGGACCTCCTCGGGCAACGAGATGTAGAGTCCGGACAACTTGTCGATTGTTATCCCATACAAGTCGAAGTGATCCTTCACTCTTGCGAGCACGACCTGCTCGATGTTCGTCAGGTTCGATGCGATGTCAGCGACGCCCATGCCTTGCTTCTTCATGTCGCCGAGAGAATCGTAGATCAGGATCACAACCTGTTCCTTGATCCTGTCCTCGACCTCCGCGCTCGTGGCGAAGTTGAATGTACCGACGAACTGGTTGACGAAGTTCTCCGGAGAAGTGACCTTGTACCTGAACTCGCCGAACACGCGCAGGTTGACCATGCCGAAATCAGTGTCCCTGAACTGGTATGCTTGCTTGCTGCCGAATTTGCCATCGAACACCCTCTTCTGGAGGAAGATGACCTCGGCCTGCTGCTGCACTCCTGATAGGAACTTGACGATCGCGCCGACGATTGGCGCGTTCAGCGACGTAAGTGCGTATCTGTCGGGCCTGTCAAGGTAGGCCAACGCCTTGCCGTCTCTGAAGAAGACTGCAGTCTCGTCTTCTCTCACAACGATGTTGTCGTTGAACTTGATGTTCCTGGGCATCCTGTACATTATGTTCAGGCGCTTGTCGGCGTCTTCCCATTTGAATGTCTCAGCACCAATTAGGCTCATCTATCACACCTCCGTCCCCTGGATTACGTTCATCCTTCTGCTGAACTGATCCTCGAACGCGTTGACCCTCGCCTTGATGTTCATCAGGTCCTTGTAGCTGGTCTGCTCGTCAGCGGCCATCAGCGAGTTCTTGAGCGAATCGATGCTGGCCGAGATAGACGCGATGTGATCGAGCATGCTAGCGTCGAACTCGTAGAGCTGGTCGAGCTCGTCTTCTTTGATCTGGATATCAGCAGCTATCCCTGAGTAACCCATCTCCGCGTGTGTCACGACGCCCTCGACCTTCTTGAACTGGTTGATCAAGCCGCCGATCACATCGAGTTCCTTGGAGCCGTAGCTCTGCACGAGCGTCCCTCTGCACTCCTCGAGCCCTCTCCTCTGCAGACCCAGCCTGTCGGCCAGCTGCATGCGGAGCATCCGGTCAGCGTCCCTGAGGTCTTCCTTTCTCCTGTATCCTCGGAAGCCTGGGATGAAGCTCTGTATCTTCTTCAGAATTCCCTTGTCCTCTTCAACTCTCTCTCTAATATCTGGCATCGGGGGGTTCCTCCGATTTTAGTCGGCTAATATCAATTATGAGAGTTTATAAAGATATTGATGGAAAACCCGACTCCTGAGAATCTAGCTCGATTGTGTTTATGAACTGGAAGCACGCTAGACCCCTCCATGGGCTTCAAGATAGTGGGTGTAATAGGCTCCAGCAAGGCCGATCCAGATATACTGGCATTGGCGGAGGAGGTAGGCTACGAGATAGCCAAGAGAGGTGCGGCTGTCGTG
>JALHSX010000021.1 GCA_022865445.1 Thermoplasmata archaeon
CAAGTCGACCCCTGCTCGCATGTTCTTCAGGATGATTGGAACCAGGGATTTGTTCGTAGCCCTCATACCACAGTCGGGGTGTGCGTATGCGATATTCTCTCGGCCGACCTTGCTGGCTATCTCCTTCAGCTTCGCAGCAACGGCCTGAGGCGTGTCGATTTCCTTCTCGGTCATTGGCGTGACCGCAATGCATCCCGCGCCCAGCTTCTTGCTTGCTGATTCGAACGCCTTCCCGGACACATGCTCGATGTTCTTGTACTCGGTCCGGCCGGCGAAGGCGAAGCTGAGGGTCGAGACGTTCTCGAGCTTCAGAAGATGGTCCACAACTCCGAATCCGCCGATGAATCCACAGACATGAACGCTGACCTTGTCCCTGGGCAGGCCGTCCGCGACGTAGTCGAGGAGATCGACCCTCGCAGCGAGGTCTTTGTAGCCCTGCGAGAGAAACGGCTCATCTATCTGCACATGCGCTCCCCTGTCGACGAGCGCTTTTGCTATCGGAGCGAGGGCGATCGCGATGTCCTCGTCGAGATCGAAGTCGACTATGCTCTTGTAGTGAGACTTGACCTTCCGACTGCCGCAGGTCATTCCAAGCGTGGTAGGGCCTGTCAGGGCGAGCTTGATTTTCAGGTCTGGATGCTTCGACCGGATGAAATCCAGGTCCTTGACTTTCGAGAACGACTCTGGCCCGTTCTTGATCAATATCTTGCCGAGCACCACTGGCATCCCACCTTCGACTGCGAGCCCTTCGAACGATTCTGCGAAGTAGGACACCATGTCCGCCCTCTGCTCGCCATCAGATACGATGTCTACGCCGTTAGACAGCTGGAACTCGAGGGCGCGGTCTATCGACTCGTGCAGGTCCTCGCTGAACCTGAAGAGGCTGCCTATCGTGGTGGTAGTCAGTCGAACCATTTCAGTGGCTAAGAATCATGGCCCGCTTATAAGCCTTTTTGAAGAAGGAACGGGACTGGAAAAGGGTTAATGCTGGTCATCGCCGTTGTGGTCGCGTGAAGCTGATAGTAACCTCGTCCGAGGACAACGCATCGATGAACATCCGAGCGCGCCTTTCGGAGAAGCCCGGCTGGACGGAATGCGGTGAATTTGATGGAAACCCGGCGTTGGTCAAGGACGATTTCCTCATGGTCCAGGTCAACAAGATACATCTCGACGAGGACTACGTCGACGATAGGGTGAAACAGAAGCTGGGAAAGGAAGTCGAGGCAGTCATCTTCGCGTCCAGGCACAGGGCGGAGTCGCGGATCCCGACCTTGACGGTGCATCCGATCGGCAACTACTCATCCGCGGATTTCGGGGGTAGGCCGGGCACACTCTGCAAGTCATCTCCCCAACTGATGACCTCCGCGCTCAGATCGCTCGCCTCCAACGCAAAGGGCATGGGTTTCAATGTCTCCTTCGAGACGACGCATCACGGTCCGAGCGTCAGTTCCCCCGCGTTCTACATAGAGATCGGCAGCTACGAGGAGCTCTGGGGAAGAGAGGACGCAGCCGAGGCGATAGCCAAGTCGATCATGAGCGTCAAGGATGAGAGGTACCCGGTCGTGATCTGCGCAGGAGGCGGACACTACGCTCCGAGATACACTGAGGTTGCTCTCTCGAAGAAGGTCGCGATAGGCCACATGGCAGCAAACTATGCATTGGAGTCGCTAAACGAAGACCTGATCAGACAGATGGCCGCCAGAAGCGACGATGCCAAGAAGGTGTACTTCCACAAGAAAGG
>JALHSX010000157.1 GCA_022865445.1 Thermoplasmata archaeon
GCCATGAAGTCCTCCCTCTCTGTCTACGACTTCCTCAAGATTATACCATATCAGTGCATTAGCCGAATCGGGGCAGCAAGACTCTCCAAGGTTGTGGATGTCCTAGCACGCGCGGAGGGTCTTCCGGCTCACGCAGAAGCTGCACTCGCACGCACAAGGAGGATGAGAATGTGACCACCGTAGGAGAACTTCGAAGGAAGACCCTGGAAGCGCTCAATAAACCGTCCTACTCGATCTCCAGGAAAGACATGGTCCTCCTCAACGACAACGCGAACTTGTTCGGCGTGAACCCAGCTGTGCTTGAGGTGGCAGAGTCGTTCGACTTCGCAAGGCTGTGGGCATATCCGAGCGAGAATTCGGACGCGCTGAGAGAGCGTATCGCCTCCGAATACGGAGTGACGTCGGACGAGGTCATCGTCGGGAACGGCTCGGATGAGATCCTCGATATTACCTCCAAATGCTTCATCAATCCAGGTGATGCGTATTGCACTCCAACACCGACTTTCGGCATGTACAGGTTCTATGGGCGCCTCCACCTAGCGAGGGTGTGCGAGAAACAGCTGAAGAGAGATCTTTCCTTGGATGTTGAGAGCCTTCTCGAGGAAAGGGCCAAGATCACGGCCATATGCCAGCCGAACAACCCGACAGCGATCCTGTTCGAATTCAAGTCAGTCAAGCGCGTGCTTCGAGAGGCGTATGGACTGGTTCTTGTGGACGAGGCGTATGCGGATTATTCCGGCTCCAACATGCTTCCAGAAGTCATGAACTCAGAGCACGCCCTTGACTTGCGAACGTTTTCGAAAGCGCATGGTATGGCAGGCCTGCGTGTTGGCTTCGCTATCGCTCACAAAGAAATCATCGATGAACTTAGGAGCGTGCGGACTCCGTTCGGCTTGAACTCCTTTGCTGAGGCAGCGGCCATAAAGGCTCTCGACAACCGCTCTTGGATCAGTGAGACCGTGGCCAGGACCAAGGAGGAACGCTCGTACCTCGCGCCTAGGCTGATCACACTCGGTTTCAAGGTATATCCATCGGACTGCAACTTCCTGCTGTGCAAAGCACCAGTCGACGGCCCCGCCCTAGTCTCGGCTCTGAGGGGGGAAGGGGTCGCCATACGAGACTGCAATTCGTATCCGCTCCTCGAGAATCATGTTCGGATCACGATTGGGCCAAGGCCAATGCTCGATGTCTTGCTCGACAAACTCGAGCACTTGCTTTCTGTGGGGTCAAGATGAAGATTTCGATAATGGACTACGGCGTGGGAAACCTCCACAGCATTTCCAAGGGGCTCGAAAGAGCAGGAGCCAATGTGCAAATGGTGGAAGACCCGGAGGAACTCCTTGAGGCGGAGTGCATCGTCTTCCCTGGCGTTGGCGCGTTCGGTGCCGCGATGGAGGTTCTGAGACCAGTGCTGCCTGGGCTTAGGAAGAAAGTGAAAGATGGAACTCCCACCCTCGGGATATGCCTCGGCATGCAGATCCTCTTCGAGAAGAGCGAGGAATCGAAGGGAGAGGGAGTCGCGGTCATCAAGGGCACCGTGAGAAAACTGAGGCGTGGTCGGATCCCTCAGATGGGCTGGAATGAAGTTGTTCCAAAGAGCGATAGACTGTTCGAGGGCGTGCCTGAGGGGTCTCAATTCTACTTCGCCAATTCCTACATATGTCTGCCAGCTGAGAATGTGACGATTGCAGACACGGTCTACGGCGTGAGGTTCGCGTCCGCAGTCAGGAAGGGCGCCATTCTCGGTGTCCAGTTCCACCCGGAGAAGAGCGGACCCCCAGGTCTAAGGCTACTCGGCAATTTCGTGCGCATCGCGGAGGAGTCTTCGTGAAAGTAATACCTGCAATCGATGTGAAGGGCGCAAAGTGCGTTCAGCTTGTCGGAGGGAAACCTGGGACTGAGAAGGTCATGATCGACGATGTCATTGGCGTCGCCAAGAAGTGGCAGAGTGAGGGCGCCGAACTGATCCACATCATAGATCTCGACTCCGCGCTGGAAACCGGCAACAACGAGATGTTGATCGAGATGATCGCAGCTTCGCTGTCCATACCCGTCCAGGTCGGTGGAGGAATACGAGACCAGGAGAAGGTCCAGAGACTCTTCGATATTGGGTGCGAAAGGGTCATCATTGGCACAAGGGCGATCCAAGACAAACCCTTCGTCAGGAAGATGGCCGAGGAGTATCCAGACGGAATAGTTGTGGCCGTAGATTCGGTGGCGAACGAGGTCCTGATAAAGGGTTGGCAAGAAGGCTCGGGCAAGGATCTGCTGACCGTGGTGAAGGATCTCGATGCCTTGCCGATCTTCGGGTTCTTGTACACGAATGTCGAGGTTGAGGGTCAGCTCAAAGGGATAGATCCGATTCCAATCCA
>JALHSX010000158.1 GCA_022865445.1 Thermoplasmata archaeon
CGGCGAGTTCGGCTATCTCTTCCTCGGTGCCTCCGAAGACGCTCCCGATGACCGGGACGCCACCTTTCTTCGCTTCTTTGACCTCAGCTGCGTAGATCTCCATCCCCGGATTGGGGAGCCCCATCGCATTGATGAGTCCGCACTGGAGCTCGACTATCGAGGGGTTTCCGTGACCCTGTCTCGGTTCTTTGCCTACGGACTTCGTTACTAGCGCGCCCGCACCGGCCTTCGCGACCTCCAGCATGCTCCTGCCCGTCTCATCCAAAACACCGGACGCGAGCATCGTGGGGTTCTTCATCATGAGGCCGCAGAGGGTCACTGAGAGGTGCGCCATTCAGTTCCCCTTGGGATTACCTGACCGGCTAATAGTACTTTTCTGAAGCGCTGCCGCTGGTGTGATTGATTGTGAGAAACAGCATCAGCTATTGGTGCGCTCGCCCGACGTCTATGCGTTCTTCTTCGCCTGCTTCGCCTCGTAGTCCTTTATGGCCTCTCTGAGCGCGTCCGAGGCGAGGTTCGAGCAGTGCATCTTCGTCGGGGGCAGACCGTCCAGCGAGTCGGCCACGTCCTGCCGGCTGATCTTCTTCGCTTCCTCCAAGGTCTTGCCCCTTGCGAGTTCCGTGATCATCGAGCTTGTGGCTATGGCCGCCCCGCACCCGAAGGTCTTGAACTTGATGTCCGTGATGATGTTGTCCTTCACCTTGATGTAGAGCCACATCACATCCCCGCACTGCGGGTTGCCCACCTTGCCTATGCCGTCAGCGTTCGGAATCTCCCCGACATTGTGCGGGTTCGCAAAGTGCTCCATCACCTTTTCACTGTACACAGGTGCCACCTTCTCCCGGCCCCATGGGGCTCTTCTCGTTGAAGGGGGATATCTCCCTCAGCTTTGAGACCACGCCGGGTAGCACTTCTAGTAAGTAGTCTGCCTCCTCTTCAGTGTTTTCCCGTCCCAGCGTGATTCTCAGGCTTCCGTGGGCCTGCTCGTGGGTGAGTCCGAGGGCCAAGAGGACATGCGACGGTTCGAGTGAGCCAGTTGAACACGCCGAGCCTGTGGAGGCAGCGATGCCTTTGAAATCCAGCTGGAGAATCAGCCCTTCGCCCTCTATGAAATCGAACCTGAAGTGCGCGTTGTTGACCAGTCTCTTCGTCTTGTGGCCGTTCACATACGATCTCGGAACTAGCTCTGGGACCCTTTTTATCATCCTATCCCTGAGCGCTTTCATCTTCTCACAGGTCGGCTCGAGATCCCTCATCGCGATCTCCGCGGCCCTTCCGAGACCCACTGCCCCCGCGACGTTGACTGTCGAGGACCTCAGGCCGCGCTCCTGGCCCCCTCCCTGGATTATGGGCTCGATCTTCGTGCCCTTCTTCACAAAGAGGACGCCTACCCCCTTGGGGCCGTGAAACTTGTGCGCGGACAGAGAAAGCATGTCGATGTTGTCCGCCCTGACGTCAATCGGCATCTTGCCGATCGCCTGCACTGCATCTGTGTGGAACGGAATGCTCTTCGACTGCGCCAGCTTGCCGATCTCGCGGACCGGTTGTATGGTGCCAATTTCGTTGTTGGCCATCATCACTGAGATCAGGACGGTGTCGTTCCTGATTGCTCTCTCTATGTCTCCAACATCGACCAAACCCTCCGACGAGACTGGAACGATGGTCACATCGAACCCGAACCTCTTCAGGTATTCACAGGGTTCGAGCACTGCATGATGTTCGACAATGGTCGTGACGATGTGGCCCTTCATCTTGCCCTTGTACATGGCCACGCCTTTGATGGCCAGGTTGTCCGATTCGGTACCCCCCGACGTGAAGACGACTTCGGTGGGGTCGGCATTCAGCAGTTTGGCGACGCTTCTCCTAGCATCCTCAAGGGCGATCTTCGCCTCTCTGCCGAAAGAATGGATGCTCGAGGAGTTGCCATACTTCTCCAAGAAATAGGGCGTCATGGCCTCCGCGACCTCAGGGAGGACTGCCGTCGTGGCGCTGTGGTCGAAGTACACCCGTTTCCTGGCGCTGGCTGTCATTGCGGTACAAGGTGATGAATACGGACCGGTTAATAAGTTTGCCGTACGCTGCGAGTCCCAACATCTGGAATCCCCTGGCATCTTGCAGGTGGAAGATGAAAACGCTAATACCAATGACCGCCATGCCAACCCGAAATCGATGGATGTCGGCAAGATACGCAGGGACTTCACCGTGCTGAACAGAGAGATCGGCGGGAAGCTCCCGATATACTTCGACAGCGCATGCCAGACTCTGAGGCCGAAACCGGTCATCGACGCGATGACCGAGTACTATGAGTCCTTCCCTTCCTGCGCTGGCAGAAGCGTGCACAAGCTGGCCACCGAGGTCTCCTTGAGGTGCGATGCTGCAAGGTCCAGGGTTGCGGATTTCTTCGATGCTGAAAGCCCGACCGAGATAGCCTTCTTGAAGAACACGACCGAGGGATTGAACACGGTCATATTCGGGATGGGCCTGAAGAAAGGCGACGAGATAGTGACGACCGACTACGAGCACAACTCCGTCCACGTCCCGGTGGTCCAGCTCACGAAGACGGTCGGCGTCAGGCACAGGATGGTCGAGTCGGCGACGGACGGAACCTTCGACCTCGAGCGGTTCGAGAAGGCGATGAACAAGAAGGTCAGGCTCGTTGACATGTGTTTGACATCCAATGTCAGCGGCTATACACTGCCGGCCAGGGAGGTCGTGGAGATAGCCCATTCGTATGGCGCGAAAGTCCTGTTCGACGCCGCGCAGGCGGCTCCGAGCATGAGGATCGATGTGCGCCAGCTGGGAGTGGATTTCATGGCCGCATCGGCACACAAGATGTGCGGGCCTTCCGGGGTCGGTGTATTCTATGCGAGGGCCGAGATATCTGACAGGCTCACGCCTCTGATGTTCGGCGGACATGGGGTCACGGACACCGACTACGCATCCTTCAAGCTCCTTCCGGCACCTGAACGGTTCGAAACAGGCCTTCAGAATTACTCCGGTATCGTTGGGACGGGAGCCGCCCTAGACTATCTCTCCGCAATAGGCATGGACGCGATTCGGGAGCACGAGATATCGCTGAACAAGCGTATGACGCGCGCTCTTGTGGATGTGCCAGGGGTCAGCGTCATAAGGCCCAGAGATCCGAACGTGAGAGGTGGTATATTCAGTTTCAACATCGAAGGGCTGTCAGCACACGACATAGCCATGATTCTGGACAACTCCAACAACATCATGATGAGATCGGGCATGCATTGCTGTCACACATACTTCCACTCGCGTGGCATAGATGGGTGTGCGCGCGCGTCCTTGTACATATACAACGAGGCAGGAGAGGTCGATGTATTCACCGAGGCCGTCTCCGACCTTGCTGCCAAGTTCGGCAAGAGCAGCTAGAGGGTCTGCGACGCGAAGACGAGGTACCTCGGCTCGTTCTCGAGAGTCACCAGGATCGTCCTGATGAGGATCGTCATTCCGGA
>JALHSX010000159.1 GCA_022865445.1 Thermoplasmata archaeon
AAATGGCGAAACCTACGCCCGTGATGGTCAACAATATCCCGCTGATTATCACGCATATCCTCAAGAACCTGTTCTGTATCACGGGCACCATCTGAGTGAGACTCTCTGGCTCGCTGCGGTACGTCGGACTGTCAGTAGAAGGCGTTGGTTCTCGGAGGCTCGCGTTACACCATCCGCAGAAGAACCTGGCTTCAGAAGTCTCCTTTCCGCAATTTGGACATTTCATCGCCATTTCCCCGCGTCCGTATCGCGCTACGCTCACTAATGTCTTTCGGACACTTCGGACGGCTCCGGACGAATGCAGAAAACGCTCAGCTGGGCCCTGCGGGATTTGAACCCCCAACAGCGGTACAGGTCCAGAGGATCTCACCGACGATTGCTCTCCATCCATCCCACCGCATAATCAATGAACGGTCGTTGAGGTATCAGTTGTGCCATCCCGTTGGCGACACGGCCGGAACGAACTAGTCCAGTCTTCTCGGCGAAGCTCGCGCCAATGGCACTGAAATCTGAATCATCCCAATCGAAGTCCTGGAACTCCATCCACACATGCTTTCCTTCGACAACGGCAGGCGCTCCGCGCTTGACCTGTTTCTTCTTAGGATATTCCGCGCGATACTCCGCCAGATGCAGCGAAGAGGCGCATTGGAAGCTTGCGCCCAATAAGAGGATCCAGCCGTCCAGATCGTAGATACGGGCCAACGGAGAACCATTCCCCATCGGAAAATCGAGGGCATGTTCGCTAACAATCGTTTCTGCATGTGGTCCCCGTGCTGCAAACGAATCGGAGGGATGAAGACTGCGGAGCGTCCCTACTTGGTTCCTGAAACACTCCGGAACTACGCCGACTCCCCGCGTCGGGGTCATGCTGACATCGTAGGGAGGCATGGTCTGACGGATTGTCGACCACCACGTCTCGGGAACAGGAGGAGCTTTCCAGTACGAAGGCTCCGACAAGTCATCAGAATAAGTTGGCATGACCAAGGTTCCTTCAGGTCCGAGGGCCGCCTCGAGAGCCAGAACGACGGCAACGGGTCCGCCACATACCCACCCAAGCGAACTCAACGAAGAATGAACCAGAAGTACCATCCCTGGAGCGACTCCTGAAGCGGAAAGATCATCTCGAATGGATTGAACGGTCGCGGGCATCCCTTGCGTTTCTCTAACCGCGTCGCCTTCGGTCATGTTGATTCTCCACGGAGCTTCTAGGCAATCGCCTTTCCTTCCTTATGGGCTTTTTATGATTTTGGCTGACGAACAAGAGACTTGAGAGTCTCCTACTCCACGACATCGAAGTCATCTTTGGTCCGATAGCCCTTCGAGAGTACAACATACAGACCCGCCACGACCAGCGCTCCACCGACGATTATCCATGGTCCCGGGATTTCGCCTGGGAGCAGCAGATATGCCAGTATCGAGGCACCCACAGGTTCGCCCAGCACGCTCGTGGATATGATGTGGGCTGGCACCTTCTTCAGCGCGTAGTTGAACATGGTGTGGCCGAAAATCGTTGGAATCAATGCCAGTAGGAGGAACAGTGTGATCTCTCTGCCGTCTGTGATCAGCAACTTATCTCCAGCAATCGCTGCCGATAGAAAGAGAAGCAAAGCCGACAGACCATAGACAGAGAATGCGTAGGGACCTACCGCAACAGATTGCCTCGCCACTCGACCCGACAGGAAGTAGATGCCAGCGCATATGCCTCCGAGAAATGCCAGAAGGTCTCCGAGGAGCGTGTCAGCGCCTTGCGAGTAGTCACTCAAGGAGATCAAAGTCACGCCTGAGAACGCTATGACGATCCCGACGACCGCGGTTTTCCTCACCTTCTCCTTC
>JALHSX010000160.1 GCA_022865445.1 Thermoplasmata archaeon
AATCGTCCAAGAAACGCAAGGTGCTTGGAAGATTGACGTTCAGCCATTCGATGGCGGTCCCGCGGGTCAACGGCGTGGAGGTCATCGGCCTGATCCTCCTGGGTGACAGCTCCAAGGTCACGATGTTCACGCCAGAAGAGGTCGGCCTGATGGAGGATATCGCAGTCCATATCGCCTGGGCTATGAGCAGCACCGACCTGTTCAACAAGCTCTCGACGAGATCGAAGGCGCAGAAGGCGTTGATCGACACAGCAGCCGCTCTGCAGCAGGAGATCAGCTCCGAGGAGATCTACAGGATCGTCGCGACGAAGCTCCTGGAGATCGTTCCCAGCAAAGAGCTCGCGTTCTATGTGTATAACTGGGAGACGCGGATCGGAAACCCCGTCTATGCGACGGGCCCGTACGCCTCGGAGATAATGACGGACAGAGAGTTCCCTGCGGACCTCGGCATTGCCGGTTACGTTGCGCGCTCAAGGAAGGCGGAGATAGTTATCGACAGTGAAGCCGACCCGAGAGGCAGCTACATCCAGGGAACCCCGAACACGCACACCAGGATGTTGGTCGTGCCTGTCATCGGCCAGAGAGAGGTCCTAGGCGTCATAGAGTTGTTCAAGTATCCACCCGATACGTTCAGCCAGGAGGATCTTGAGGCCGCGATCATGTTCGCCAATCATGCCTCGGTCGCGCTTGAGAATGCCAAGCTTCTGACGGAACTGAGGCATGCCAAGGATCAGATCGAGGTCCACATGGACTTGCTCACTCATGACATAGCCAATTACACGACCCCCATCATGGCCTACTTCGAATCCCTGAGAGCCAGACCAGACCTGGACCCTCAGATAGCCCAGGCGGTCGACAGGACCTCCAGGCAGGTCGAGAGCATGATGAGGTTGGTCGAGATGGTCCGCACGGTGGCGCGGGTCAGAGACGAAGCCCCGAAGAACCTCCGCGCGGTCGACATCAAGAAGGCCCTCGAGGCCTCCATCAAAGAGATAAGGGACAGGTCCAAACGGGATGACATAGAGTTCGAGCGCGATTTGCCCAAGGAGCCAGTGATGGTCCGCGGGGACGAAATGCTCGAGGACATCTTCATGAATCTCTTCTACAGCGTCGCCATGCCGGACAAGGAAACCAAGACCAAGCTCATGGTCTCCATGGAGTCCAGGAAGGACCACAAGATGGAGTACTGGTGGATCAAGGTGGCTCAGCCCAGCAGGGCAATCCCCAACAACCTGAAGGGCGAGGTGCTGAGATTGGCGAAGGCCTCGAAGTCTGAGCTCACGAGCGGTTTCGGCATAGGTCTCGCCGCGGCCAAAGGAGTCGTCGAGAGATACGCAGGCAACATGTGGGTTTCGGACATCGTCCAGGGAGACTACACCAAGGGCTGCGTGTTCAACATAATGCTGCCCAGAGTCAAATGATTCTCGAACAAGTTCTAGTAACTCTTTGACGTTCACCTGAAGGGGGAGCAGTCTGCCTAGGCGCAAGTACGGACACATGGTTAGGGCCATTCCACCGGTCCCTGAGGACAAGTGCAGGTATTGCAGGCTCGGCATCGCGTGCCCGATCCACAAGAAGAAGCTGTCTTAGATGCCGATGCCAGCGAGAAGGGCCGCTGTCGCGCCGATGGCAAGTATGTAGAATCCAGACACGCCCGCGGTCGACCAGAAGAACGACGGCTTCCTTCGGACAATCCCTTGCACCCCCCAGAAGAATGCTGTCTCGAGCAAGAGGATGAGTGCCATAGCAACCGCCGCGATCGACGGCAGGCCGAGCGCCATCCCGATCAGGGCTGAGGCCGCCCCCAGGAGCAGCATCGCGATTCCGAACGCCCAGGCGCTGTCTCTTCCGAATCTCACCACGAGGTTCTTCTTTCCTGCGACGGAATCGGCCTCGAAATCCGGGTACTCGACGACCATCATCAGCGCCATCATCTGGAACACGAGCGGGGTTGTGACGGCCAAGATGGAGTTGTCCCAGGAACCATGTTGCGCCAAGAACGACGCTGTCGGGCCTAGGAACGAGACCATGGCGCCCATCGTGAGCTCTCCCACGCCCCTGTAGGAGAATCTCAGAGGACTGATCGAATAGCCCAACGCCAGCACGAGGCCTACGATCATCAGGGCGAAGAGTCCGACACCTCCTCCGAGCAAGAAGCTCAGGATGGACATTCCCGCGACGGCCGATATCGTCCAGAAAACGCCCAAGGCGATGACGACTCTGCGGGTGATCCTTCCGAGGGCGAACTCTCCGCTTCCTCCTGAGAACCATGTGCGGTTCTTGTTTATCGCATCGGTTCCGGTATCGGCGTACTCGTTCGCGACCGCTCCCGCCAGCTGGCACGACGATATGACCAACTGGAACGTGAGCAGTTTGGTGAAACTAATGTCGGAGCCCAGATGCGCCGCTACAGCTGCGCCAAGTAGGTTCAAGAACAGGCCAGCGACCAGAAACTGAGGTCTGAGTAGCTTCACGAGGCTCTTAGCGATGCGCAACAGGTTTCTCCTTGCCTCCTCCACGTTGGTATTCCATGGTGGCATACACTAGGTTCTCAGCTCGGTCATCGTATTCGATGACAATTCCAGTCCTTTGTCCTTTCTTGAAGACCTTCACTTTTATAGATTTCTTCAGTTCGTCTGGGACTTGCGCCCTGATTCTGGCTTGCATGTGCTTCGCATGGGCCTTGAGGGGCGCTCCAATCTCAGGCAGAGGCAGTTCCAATCTCCCCATTTCATCACCGCACGCCCGGATTGTCTTCTGCGTATTGAATAGTTCGACGAACGGGAAGGCTTCTCAACCTCAGGGTTCACTGAACGCGGCGCGAGTTCACGAAGCCCGAAGTCACCGCCTTGATCGAGATCAACACCTGGTGCTTGGGCGTGCTCACCTCAAGCATTTTGACAGGGGAAGGTCATTCGCATCCGGGACCATAGATGAAGGAGTACGGACTGATAGTCGTCGGCACAGGCGCTGGCATGAACGTCGTGGATTCCGCGCTCGAGCGCGGGTTGAAGGTGGCGATAGTCGAAGAAGGGCCCGTTGGCGGAACGTGCCTGAACAGAGGCTGTATCCCATCCAAGGTGCTGGTCCACGTTGCTGACGTCATCAGGGAAGCGGAAGAGGCCGCGAAAATCGGAGTCTCACTGAAGGTCGAGAGCGTCGACTACAAGAGGATCAAGGAGCGCATGTGGGATATCGTCCTGACCGGCAGAGGGGAGATGGAGACCGGCTTGAAGCAGGTCAAGGATATCGACTTCTACAACGTCATAGGCACATTCGTCTCCGA
>JALHSX010000161.1 GCA_022865445.1 Thermoplasmata archaeon
ATATTACGTTCCATACGAGAAACAACCCTACGGGATTGAAGCTTTCCAGTTCCTAGCTCATCCGGAATTGGCCGACAAACCGCGAGCGAGCGTTGACGCTTGGCACGAGAGAGACCTGCTCATGATCTCATTGAAGAACAGAACCGGCCAGCTTTCTGGGTACTTGCTCGTGGATGAGCCAAATGACCTTAAGATACCTTCGCGGGAGCAACTGGAGATGCTGGAGATCTTGGGCGGAATAGCATCGATCGCCTTGGACAATTCGAGAGCGTACGAAAGGCAGGTCGTCGCAGCAAACGAAATCGCTCTCTTGAACGATTTGATGACCCACGATATCAACAATTTCAACCAAGGCATCATGGGTTACATCGAACTGCTTCTGCAGGACAAGCATCTCGATGACAACCAACGGAAGTATGGGGAAAGAGCCCTTTTGCAGGTCCGCAACAATGCTCGGCTGATTGACAACATACGAAAGCTAGCCAAGATCCGGATAATGTCCGACTCCGACTTTGTGCCTATGGATGTTCAGAAGGCTGTTGCAGAAGCCATCGATACAGTGACGAAGGCCACCACGGATCGCAAGGTGACCGTCGTCTCCGCGCTCGCACCGAACACCCATTATGTGATGGCCAATCAGTTCGTCGACGACCTTTTCCTGAATGTCATTTCGAACGCGGTCAAATTCGACATATCGAAGCGCATCCGAGTGGATGTGACGATATCTGATGAGACGACTAGCCAAGGTGATTTCTGGATCGTCTCCGTCGTCGACAGAGGAAGAGGGATCCCGGACGACCGGAAGAAGGTAGTTTTCGAGAGATTCGCCACTGGCATGACCGGAATCAAGGGATTCGGACTGGGTCTCTCGATTGTCAGCGCTGTGGTCGACAAAGTCGGAGGAAGGATATGGGTCGAGGACAGGATCAAGGGGGATTTCTCCAGGGGCACGGTGTTCAGGATCGCATTGCCAAAAGCGAATCCGCCGGCGGACCAACGTGATGCGAAGCCTAGCCCCGCGGCCCAGTGATCTTCTATTTCTTCCGCTTCTGCGAGAATTCGAGCGCCGCTCTCACAAGCCCGTAGTGCAGAGGAGCTGGCCTGCCCGGCCTGGACTTGAACTCGGGGTGGAATTGCGAACCTACGAAGAATGGATGTCCTTGGAGCTCGGCGATCTCCATCCTCTTTCCGTCGGCTGACTTCCCGGTGAACTTCAACCCCTTTTCCTGGATCATGTCGATATAGTGCGGGTTTATCTCATACCTGTGTCTGTGGCGTTCCATGATCTCAGACTCGCGGTAGAGTTGCCAAGCAACGGAACCTTTCTCGACCAGTATCTGCTGTGCTCCGAGTCTCATGGTCGCGCCTTTCTTGGTGACGTTCTTCTGTTCAGGCAGAAGGTCCACGACCGGATGTGCGGTGTGCGGGTCGAACTCCGTGCTGTTCGCGTCGCCCATGCCAAGCACGTTCCTCGCGAACTCTACATTGGCCAGCTGGAACCCGAGGCAGACGCCCAGGAATGGAACCTTGTTCTCCCTCGCGTACTTGATCGCCTCGACCTTGCCTTCGGTCCCTCGTGAACCGAATCCGCCTGGTATCAAGATGCCGTCCGCCTCTTCCAGGAGGCCTCTGCAGTTCTCCTTCTCGATATCCTCCGCCTCCATCCTCAAGAACTTCGCCCTGGTGTCGAGTTCCGCGCCTGCGTGTGTAAAGGCCTCGTAGTGGCTCATGTAGGAATCTCTTTGGTCCATGTACTTGCCAACGAGCAGGATCTTGACCTCATGCTTCGGGTTCATGACCTTGTTCAAGAACTTCTTCCAGTCGGCCAGCCCGTCAGGCTTGCTCTTCATATTCATCTTTGTGAGGAGATAGTCTGTCAATCCCTGCTCCTCGAGGAATATCGGGACCTGGTAGATCGATTTCGCGTCTGGCGCGCTTATGACCGCTTGGAGGGGGACGTCGCAGAACAGCGCGATCTTCTTCTTCGCTCCTTCGTCCAGCGGTCTCTCGCACCTTGCGACTATCACATCGGGCTGGATACCGACGGACCTGAGTTCCTTCACGGAGTGCTGTGTCGGTTTTGTCTTCTGCTCCTGGAGCGTCCCCAGGGTCGGGACCAGTGTGATGTGCACGAACAGGAAGTTGTCGTGCCCCATCTCTGAGCGCATCTGTCTCATCGCTTCCAGGAAGGGCATGGACTCTATGTCGCCGACCGTGCCGCCAAGCTCCACGATCGTCACATCGGCTCCTGTCTTGATCGCCACGTTCGAGATCATCGACTTTATCTCGTTCGTTATGTGAGGTATTATCTGAACCGTCTTGCCGAGGAAGTTGCCGTTTCGCTCCTTCTCGATCACGCTTCCGTAGACCTTCCCAGTCGTCACAACATGGTCGCTGGTCAAGTTCACATCGAGGAATCTCTCGTAGTTGCCCAGGTCCAGGTCCGCCTCTCCACCGTCGTCTAGAACGAACACCTCTCCGTGCTCGAAGGGATTGAGGGTCCCAGCATCGAAGTTCAGGTACGGATCAATCTTCATCGCAGTTACTTTGAATCCTCTCGCTTTCAAAACTCGTCCGATGGAGGAGGATGTGATGCCCTTTCCTAGGCCCGACAAAACTCCCCCGGAGACAACAATAACCTTCATTCCCATCTCACGGGATTTGGAGAAGGGCCTCGCCCAACATAAAGCTTTCCTGAGGAGCCATTGCACTGACCAGATGGTCTAGCTGGTCAGGAGTTCACATTCTTCATGATGGCAGCAAGAACCCTAGTAGTGAGATCAATGGAATCCATCACAGGTTTTGTGACCTTTCCCTGGAATTCGATTCGTCCAGGTTGGATGCATAGGACCGCTGACCTCTTGCCCGCTCTCTCAAGTATCGAAGCCATAAGAGCGACCGCGACCCTGTGCGTGGTTATCTCCGTGTCTCTGATGTCGGCTTTCCTCACGAACTTGATCTTTCCTGGGCTCGCGTGCAAGTCTGCAGCGTCCACGAAGATGATAATGGCATCTTCTTTCTTCTCCGATATATCGAGTACTGTGCCCTCGACCCCGTCATGTTCAGAATAGGAGAACAATGGAAAGTGTTTCTTCAGCGCCTGCGCGACAAGCACACCAGCGCCGTCGTCGGCCCTGTCGGTGTTTCCGAGGCCGAGGACATACACTCTGCTGTTGCCAGCGATGTCCTCGAGTTCGGATCTCAGATCCTCTTCAATGTCACCAGGTGCGTCGCGCAGCTTATGCATGGGTCGTACGCCCTCGCCACCATCTCAAGGCCCAGCCGGACCTCATCGTCTTTCTTGCCGTCCGCGAGCATTCTCTCCGCGGTCAGCTTCATGTGCCTCTCGATATCGTCCAGATTCTGAGCAGTAGGTGTGATGATGTCCGCTGCGTCGATGAGGCCGTTCTTGATATCGTAGTGGTGATAGAGCGTTCCTCTCGGAGCTTCGACCGCGCCTGTGCCCGACCCGTTGTCCCTCGTGGGCTTCTCAATCGGTGGATCGTCGAGCGACATGACCTTGTCCGCCGCATCTGGCAGGTGCTCGAGCGACCACAGCATCTCGATCGCCTGGGCAAGGTTGTTCATGAGCGGGTTCTTGAGCCATCTCTCGTTGTAGTGCTCCTTGAGCAGATCGGCTGCCTGGCCGTCCAGGCGCTTGCCCATGTTGATTAGCCTGGCGTTGGCGCCTACCGTGAACGGTTTCTCCTGGTACAACGATCTCTTGGCGAACGAGTGGGACACGATCCTCTCGTTCGTGAGCTTCTTGTAGTCCTCGACATCCGCTTCCTTCCCGTTGGAGATGATGATGGACTCACCTGCGAAGCCGAACTGGTTCTTCGGCGCGTTCACCGACATGAACAGCATGTCCGCCTCGGGATAGGTCGGATAGTCGATTGACGCGAACAGCTCGACCGCGCGGACAGCATCTGGCACGAGTTCGTGAGCCTTCAGCTTGATCTCTTCGAGCGCCTTCCTGCTCGGGTACTTGCCGAAGCCGCCGATAACGGGGTTCTCTCCGTGAACGATCCTTCCGCTCGTGACCGCCATCACGTGGTTTCCGAACTTCTTGAGGCGCAGAGCGCGCTTGACATCATCGCCGTAATCGTTCAGCATCGCTATCGCCGACGGGTAGCCAAGGAAATCTGGAAGCGCTAGCAAGAACGTGTGGAGCGAGTTGCTCTCCACGTTCTCGCCCAGCATCATGAGTTCCCTGGTGACCTGGGCCTTCTCAGGCGGCTTGATCCCAAGCGCCTTTTCCAGCCCCCTGATGGCAGAGTATCTGTGAGACAATGTGCATATCGCGCATATCCTCGGAATGACGTTGAGGTCGTCCGCAGGGGTCATGCCTTTGACCAGCTGCTCGATCAACCTCGGCCCCTCGTGAACGTCCAGCGTGACGCTCTTGACCTTCGTGCCATCGATCGTGACCGTGATCCCGCCGTCGCCTTCGACTCTTGCGAGTGCCTCGACGTTGAGCTCCCTCATGTTTTCGCCTCCTTCTTGGTCTCGAGGTCTTTCACAAGCTGTGCCACACGCGCCCCTCCGAACTTCCTGATCTTCTTGATTATCTCGTCTGGGTCGTAGCCCTTTTCCTTCAGGAGATTGTACTCTGAGCTCACGTTGAGGTCGTCGGTGGGTCCCCAGCAGCCAACGCAGGGCAGGTTATGAGACGGACATACCGCACCGCAACCGCCCTTCGTGAGCGGGCCAGCGCAGAACTTGCCAGCGTACAGTATGCATGGATTCTCCCTCCATCTGCATTCGAGGCAGACAGGCGTCTTCAGGAGGTACGGGTGTCTTCCCGCCACAAGCTTGGAGACAGCACTCAAGAACTCCGTCTTGTCGATCGGGCATCCCGGGAGGTACATGTCGACCTTCACGAAAGCATCGATGGGCTGAGCCTCGAACGCCTTCGAGACGGTGATCTTCGCGTTCCCGTAGACCTTCTTGTACATCTCGTCCCACTTGCCCTCTCCGAGCTTCATGGCCTGGGGACCGCCGTGGCAGGCGCATGTGCCGATGGCAATCATCACCTTGGAGCGCTCCCTGATCTCCTTGAGCCTCTTCAGCTGCTCCTCGGTCGAGATGGAGCCCTCGATGAGCGCCACATCCAGCTCGCCCTCGTGGTTGTCGCTCTTCGCCATTACGAAGGAACGGATCTCAGTGGCTCCGAAGAGGTCGACCAACTGGTCCTCGCAGTTCAGTATCATGAGCTGGTCGCCCGCGCAGCCCGTGAATCCGTAAATGCCGATCTTAGGCGATTGTTTTGTCACTTGCACCCCTCCCTATGAGCTCCTTCATTTGGAGCACGTCCCACCATGAGAACACAGGACCGTCTATGCATGTGTAGAGATACTCGATCGCGCAGTGGCCGCACTTGCCGATGCCGCATCTCATCCTCCTTTCGAGCGTCATCAGTATCTGGTGCTTTGGTATTCCCAGCTGGACGAGGTTCTGCATGACGTACTTGTACATGATCGGCGGGCCACAGACCGCGGCGACCGTGTTCTTCGCGTCGATCGGCCCGAGATCCTTGAAGAGCGTCGTGACGACGCCCACCTTCTCCGTCCACTTGCCCGTGTCGTCCTTGTCGACTGAAAGCAGGCAGTGGAGGTCCTCGCGCTCCTTCAGCTGCATGAACTCCTCCCTGAACAGCATCTCCCCAGGGTTCCTGGCGCCGTGCAGATAGGATAGCTTGCCGAACTTGTCCCGGTTGTCCAGGACATACAACAGCAGCGAGCGCAGCGGGGCGACTCCCATGCCGCCCGCAACTATCAGGATGTCCTTGCCCTCCATCTTCTCGATCGGGAAGCCGTTGCCGTACGGGCCGCGTATCCCGATTGTATGGTTCTCCTTCAGACCGAAGAGCGTGCTAGTCAGCGTTCCAACGTTCCTGATGCAGAACTCCAGCAAACCGGGCCTCGAAGGTGAAGATGAGATGCAGAACGGCGCCTCACCCTCTCCGGGTATGGACATCATCACGAACTGCCCCGGCAGGTAGTTGAACTTCAGCGCCTCGTCGACATCTACGGGTCTCGCCTGGAAGAAGTTCACATCGCTCGTAAGCGGGTATTTCCGGACGATCCTCCACATTTCGGGAGTGAAAGGATTGTCGTTCACTTCCTTGTCGTCGAGGACTACGCACATTTTCTTCACTTGCCCACCTCCTGCTCCTTGAGGGCGGTCGAGACTGTCACCACATTGATCTCCACTGGACATGTCTCAACGCATCTTCCGCAGCCGACGCAAGCCGGCTTGCCGAATTCCCCTATGTACGCCTGCAGCTTGTGCGTGTACCAAAGCCTCAGTCTGTCGGCCCTCTTGTCCCTGAAATTGATGCCACCTGCGACAAGCGAATACTCCCTGAACATGCAGCTGTCCCAGTAGCGGTCCCTGGTGCCTTCCAGCGCTCCAAGCTCGACCTCGTCAATCACATTGTAGCAGTTGCACGTCGGGCAGACCATGCTGCACTGCCCAC
>JALHSX010000162.1 GCA_022865445.1 Thermoplasmata archaeon
GGCCAAGGAGCTGGGCATCAACTTCTACGCGTGCAGCACAACGATGGGCCTGATGGGCATCAAGGAGAGCGACCTGCTGCCTGGCGTAAAGGTGTTGGGAGCCGCCGCGTTCCTGAAGTTGGCTTCCGAATCGAAGACCACATTGTTCATCGGTTGAGCGATATCATGCCGAAAACGGCGTTCATCATCCTGAAGTCGCCGCAGGAACAGGATCCGACGCACATGGTCTCCAGGCTTGCTGACAGGCAGGACGCGAGCGCGATATTGCTTGAGGATGGTGTGTACCAAGCGATCATAGGATCAGCTGCTGACAGACTGGGGAAGGCCGCGCATGAGATCTATGTGTCCCTTGAGGACGTCGAGGCGAGAGGCTTCTCCCCGTCGGACCTCAAGGTCGGAAGGGCCGTCGGATACGCGGACATAGTCGATTGCATAATGGAGCGCACTGAGCGCACAGTTGCCATATGAGGTGAACGAATGGCAAAAACACTCACGATACTCTGGCGCACGGGCTCGATGATGGCAATGGATCCGAACGTGGCAGTCAAGCTGGCGAAGGCCGCGCTGGACAAGGGGTACAAGGTACACCTTTTCGGCTATGGCGAGGGAGTCACTGCTGTCAAGAAAGGACAGAACCCGAAGCGCTTCCCCAACGTGGGAAGAGATCTCGAAGAGATCATCAAGGAGGGAGCGAGCGTGGCCATCTGCGAGACCTGCTTCGCGGCCCGAGGCTTCGAGCGCGGTGAGGAGATCCAAGGCGCGAAGGTAGGCAGCCTGACCAACGACCTGTTCAAGTTCGTGTCGGAATCCGACCGACTCATTACCATTGCGAGGTGATCAAATGGCCAACTCCACACTGGTGCTGATCACGAAGGCCCCGTACGGCCTCGAGGATGCCTTCGCGGGCTTGAGGCTAGCACTCGCCATGGGCGTGAACGGCATGAAGACCTCCGTGGTCATGGTCGAGGACGGCGTTTTCAACGCCGTCAGAACCCAGAGACCAGAGGCTGTCAGGATGCCGTCCAACATCGAGGCGACGAAGGAACTGTACGACTTCGAGGTTCCGGTCTATGTCGTCAAAGAGGATCTCGCGGCGAGAGGCATATCAGAAGCGAACCTGTTCGACGGCCTGAAGGTAGTTCCAGCAAGTGCATTGAAGGACCTCGTAGCAGACCACGACGTTGTCACAACATTCTGAGTCTGTTCGGGGAGGTGCACCCTTCCACTCAATTCCTTTTATAGTAAGCTACGCAATCCACGAGCGTGCGATTTGAGATCCTAGAGCGGGACGGACTGGCGAGAGTCGGCGAGCTAGAGATAGATGGCGTCAAACACAGTACGCCTGCGCTGGCATTCATAGACTCCGAGAGATACCCAGCGCCCAAAGGAGTATTGAAGATCGAACCGCCATCCAAGAAAGGCAAGGGCGACCTCCTCATTGAGCCCTCAGGATTCTCCACGAGTCATCATGACGGAATCGAAGCCGATCTTAGGCCTGCGTTCCGCGGGTCGCCCTATGCAGCGGGCAAATACGATGAGTATCTCTCATGCCTAACTGAAACCTCGTCGATGATGCTCGACTCCAAGAAGTTCGTTGACTCGGTGTCCGAGCTGAAGAGCGGAGACCGCCTGATCAAACCGATGTACTGCTCGGTCATGGGGCTTCCCCACAGGCTGGCGCTCCTGGCATACTGTGGCTACGATGTCTTCGACTCGATGCCTTTGATCATGGCAGCAGAATATGGCAACTATCTGACATCCACAGGCATCCTGGATTATGCCAGGATCAAGGACCTCCCATGCGCTTGTCCTGCATGCGCTTCTGAAAAGAGGGGGAAGAAGGAGCTGCTGCAGCACAACTACACTGAGGCGCTGAACGAGCTCAGACTGCTAAGGCACACGATATCAGAAGGCAGGATGAGAGAACTCGTGGAGGCTAGAATCAGATCGGATCCATGGCTCGTACAGAACCTCAGATTGATGGACCTCGACCACTACGACCTACAAGAACTGCACACGCCCGTCAAGGGAGCGCCATTCCAGGCGGGCTCCAAGGAATCGCTGTCCAGGCCGGACATAATCAGATGGAGAAAGAGGCTCGAGGGCAGGTACAAGAAGCCGGATGGGGCCGGCGTCCTCCTCTTGATTCCATGCTCTGCCAGGAAACCCTACTCGAAGTCTCAGTCTCACAAACGTTTTCTACAAGCCATCTGGCAGAGCGGCAGAGCAGACACCGTCCATGAGGTCATCGTGACATCCCCGCTCGGGCTGGTCCCGAGGGAGCTCGAGCTTTTCTACCCAGCGAAGGACTACGACATTCCCGTGACTGGCCATTGGGACAGAGACGAGAAGCGGATGGTAGAGGAGATGGTCTCTTGGCTGGTGGAGAGTCAGAGATATAGCCTCGTGGTCTCGCACCTGGGGGATGAGAGGGAACCTGTGAACTCGGTTCTGAAGGATTTCGTCGACACCTCTCAGGGAAGTCCCGGGTCCAGAGAGAGCTTGCTAAGACTTGAGGAAACCCTGAGGGATCATGTGCCTGCAGCGAAATCCGGCGGAAGGCATTCGAGGGAGTTGGCAGACATGCGATCCCTCTGCCGTTTCCAGTTCGGTGAAGCGGGCGAGGGCCTGTGCGACGACGCGCGGATCGCGGGGAGATGGCCGAACCTCAAGATATTGAAGGGCGAGACACAGCTCGGCATGCTGACGGGAGACCGTGGCATGGTCTCTCTCACGATCGATGGCGCGAAAGTGATTGCGAGTTCGGGCGCGTATTCGGTCGAGATCGAGGATTTCATCCCCAAGGGCAACCTGTTCGCCGTCGGCATCGAACGCGCAGGCAAGGATATCAGGATCGGCGACGATGTGGCAGTAGCGCACGGTAAGGACGTCCGGGCCGTCGGGGTCGCGCAGATGACGCCATTCGAAATGGAACTTTCGAAGCGGGGAGAGGCTGTGCGCATCAGACACGCGCTCCACTAGCTGTTTTTCAGGCCAGACTACTTTCACCCACCCCTGGGTGTGAGGTTATTGACCTCTATTTCCACTAGAGGTATCCAAGTGAAAGGTGAGATAAATGGTGGACGCGGATCACTACAGCTGGGAAGAAGTCTACGATCTCCTGGGCTGTGAACCCGAGATCGAGCCGGCAATGGAGCCGGCACTTGATTATTGAAAAACATCCCGGATAGGTAGGAATCGTGCTCCTCCTACCTATCAACCCCGGGCTTCGCCCGACTTGCTCTGCATGCGACCATCGAGATCACTGACTTGCCGGTCTTCTGTGGTGGAATCGAAGGGTCGAACATGGGATTCTCACAGGCGTGACTCGAGGAAGAGGCAGCCTGACCCACGAAACGCTTAAGTCGGATGCAGTTCATGCCCGACCGTCAGGAAATATGGGATGCGACCTGTCATTGGTTCTACGGGGAGTTCTCGAGAACCGCCAGCGTAGCATAGTTCCTGCTCCAGGCGTTTCAATGAATCTGGACGGAAAAGGGACAGCTCAAGACGCAGCCAAGTCGGGAGGCTACTCGACAGGACTACCCAACCGCAGTACAGGCCTGGCACGTGTGGTCGTCGTTGACGATCAGGATTTCATCAGGGATCTCTACAGAGACGTCTTCGAATCAAACGGATTCACCGTGTTCGCAGCCAGCAGCGGCGAGGAATGCCTGAACCTTTTCAGGACTCTGAAGCACAGGCCGGACGCGATCATCATGGACCACAGGATGCCAGGCAAGGACGGCATTCAGACGACCAAGGAGATACTCGAGATCGACCCTCACATACCGATCATCTTCTCCAGCGCGGATGAGTCCGTCCGGGAGCAGGCTCTTGAAGCGGGCGCGGTCTCGTTCTGGACCAAACCGTTCCCCGTCAGTCTAATGCTGAGCGCGATGCTGGACATCGTGAAGGCAAAGAGGAATATTTAGCCGACTCAAGACATCTTGTACCTGAGTATAGCAGCGATCCCGCCCAGCGATTCCAGTCTCCTCCCCGCTTCGTGGAGTGAGCTGATTATCATGAACTCACCTTTGGAATTCTCTACCAGCCTTAGAAGCTGGTCAACCTTGGCCGATCTTACCTTCGTGTCGAGGACTAGGATGGTGCTTATCGCCCCCGCTCGCACGGCAGCGTCGACGGATGCGTCGCCATAGGCGAACATGCCGTTCTTGCCGATCTCGCTGAAGAGTCGCTCCATCAGCATCGTCTCTTTCGCAACCCTGGACTCCTCCAAGATCTTGCCCCCTAGACCCTGTTTCATGAGCTCGTGGATGCCCGCCATGCCCGACTGACCAGTGTGATGAATCGAGATGGATTGTGACGCGTCTGGGACTTTCTCCCGCAGTCGTTTTGCAAGCGCCTCCTTAACGAAACCCGGGCCGAGTATGATCAAGGGCTCTCCGTGAAGGATCATCTTCAGTTTCCCGACGACCTCGTCGAGGTACTCCGATTCATTGGGCTTCGACGCGTACATCTTTCCGCCGGGGTTTCGCGTTATCGTCGCAAACTCCTTGATGCCATACTCCCGGGCAACCGCGATGACGGCGTCCGTGTCTTCAATCGCAACGAAGAATATCGATGGCTTCTCCGATGCAGCGACCGCCCGCTTTATCCTGTCGAAGTGCTGGGCCTTCCATCCAGGTTTTATTATGCTAACAGCTTCGCCGACCGACAGCATCAGAGTGTGGTGCTGGCCCATATCCTGAGGGCCCTGCTCGATGATGCCAAGGACCCTTAGCACATCGTCTGATTCGTGGAACTCGACCTTGTCCACGCGGATACCAAGGCGCATGCGAACCTTCTCGACTCTGTCGGGCCTGAGCTTGTCCGTCTTCTCCTCTCCTCTGCGATAGGTGCTCGCGAACACTAAGTCTCTCTCGTCGATAAGATTGTGAAGATGCCAAAGGTCGTCGAGTGTCTCCGGGAGAAGCTTGATCTCGTCCGCCTTCGCATCCTGGTGGAGTATCTTCATCTGATTCTCTCCGGATGGATGAACCTGGCCTGATATCAAGCCATCGAAGAGGTTTAGTATGAGCCGAGAAAGTTTATATGCTCATCCGGTAATGCTGACTCCATCTGTCAGAAGGGGAGCTGGATGAACCATGGTCGAGTATTTGGCCCTTGAAGAAATCTTGGACGAGATACGCTCGATCCCTTCTGTCTTTGAAGCGACTGTAGTATCAAGAAGCGGCATGCACATCGCAGGCGACGCTCCGAAAGGGGTCCACCTCGAGACTTTCGTCGCGATGTCCGCTATTCTTCTTGGAGCGGCCGAGACGGCCACCGCTGAGCTGAAGGACAAGCTCCAGTACGTTGCAGTTGAACTCGCCCGCGGGAAGATGGTTCTCGTCAGCGCCGGTAGCAGGGCGCTTCTGGTGCTGGCGGCATCGAATGATTTGGGCACGACGGAGCTAGCAGCCAAGGCAAAGGAATTCGCGGCGAAGATAGAGGAAAAGATCTAGAGCCTCTTGAAGTCCCCTCTGAGCCATTCTACCAACGTCTCGATCGAATAGACGACGCCCTCAGAAAAGTACCTGCTCCTTCCACCTGCTCTGGAACTGCCCTTTGCGATCGCCGCAATCAAATCCGCCTCGGTGGATACGCCCTCGACAACGGTGTATGCCTTGCCCACCTGAGGGAGCTCGTGGGCGTCGCTTCCTGCCGTGACCGGCATTCGTTTCATTTCTGCGATACGACGCGCGAGCTTGTTACCCCTCCTCGATGAGCCACCATTGATGATCTCGATCGCGTCGAACTTGCCGTCCCGCGCCAGTTCTAGGCCCATTCCCGAAGGAAAGCGTTTCGGATGAGCTGCCACAGCTATCCCGCCAGCAGAGTGAATCCGTTGGATGGTATCAGCCATCGAAAGACCCTTGGGGACCAGCTCCCCCACTCCATACGCCAGGACATGGCCTTCCTTGGCCGAGACTTCGATTCCTCGGATGACCAACAGGCCCATCTCAAGTCCGAGCTTGTAGGCCTCAAGCGACCCGTCGATGGCATTGTGGTCGGTTACGGCGCAGCCATCGAGGCCTTCCTTCTTGCAGAACTCAAGTATCTCCTTCGGAGACGGAGAGGCATCCCTCGAGTAGTTAGAATGAACGTGCAGGTCCAGCTTCATCTGATCTTCGCACCGACCGGTATCTCTTTGTCGAACACGATCTTGACGTTCTCTGGTCCGTGGATGACCATCGCCTTGTCACTGGCGATGAATGCGGCGTACTTCTTGCCGGATTCTGGCTTCTCAACCGCGCAAGTCAACTTCCTCGACCCGACATCCAACATCGCGGGTTCCCCAGGTGCGATCGCACCTGCTCGGATCTCGAGCCTTTGGAATTCCTTGAAGCTGACCGGCTTCTGCCCCGGCTCCATCCCGCTGGAGATCTGCGTTCCTGCGGGGAGGTCTATCTCCGGAGTAAGGAGAGCGAGCGTGTCTCCCTCCTCGGCTGCTAGGAGCATACCCTCTGATTTCACGCCCCTGATAGTCGCAGGCTCCAGATTCGTCACGATCACGAGGGTCTTGGTCTTGAGCTGGTCCGGGGTGTAGAACTCCTTCAGGCCGCTCACCATCGTGATCTGTCTTCCGATGTCGACCTTCATGAGATACAACTTGTCCGCGTTAGGGTGTGGCTGGATGTCGAGTACCTTCCCGACCTTGAGATTCAATGACGCGAACTGCTGGAAATCGTTGGAACGAGCGGCCTCGATCTTCGCGAATTGAGGGACGGGCTTCTCCATCTTCACGCCCTCTTTGAGTGGTAGTCCAATCCCCTTCCATCCGACCTCGGATATCGTGCCGTCCATCTTCAGCTGCGCCCAGATGCTCTCCGACGAGAACGGTAGGAACGGGAACGACATCACCGCAAGAGCCTTGCCGATAAGGAGGCTCACATGGAGCACTGTCTGGCACTTCGTCTTGTCGGTTCCCACAAGAGACCAAGGAGCGACCGAGTCAAAGTACTGGTTGCCGAACTGGGCGAGGTCCATTATGGCTTTGAGGGCCCGCCTGAACTCGCATGCGGACAGGGCGGAGCTCACCTCCTTGTCGGTTTCAACTATTCTGGCGAGTGCGGACTTGTCCCTCTCGTCCAGATCACCCTTTGCCGGGACAACCCCGAAGTTCTTGAAGGTGAAGGAGAGCGCACGATGCAGGAAGTTGCCGTATGTGGCGACGAGCTCGTTGTTGACCCTTGAAGCAAGGTCGTCCCACGAGAACTCGCTGTCCTTCATCTCGGGCATGCTCGCCGCGAGATAGTACCTGATTATGTCAGGTTTGAACTTCGTCAGCATGTCAGGGATATCTATGCTGACTCCCATGCTCTTGGAGAACTTCTGGCTGTCCAAGGTCATGTACTGGTTGGCTGGGACATCGTAGGGAAGGTTCAGGTTGCCGTATCCGAGCAGCATGGATGGCCAGATGATTGTGTGGAAGACTATGTTGTCCTTTCCGAGGAAGTAGAAGCTCCTGCACAATGGGTCCTCCCAGTATTTCTTCCAGTCATCGGGCCTGTCCTCAATCTTGGCCCATTCCTTCGACGCCGAGAGATAGCCGATCACCGCGTCGAACCAAACGTATATGCGCTTGCTCTCGAAGCCCATGACCGGAACGGGCACACCCCAAGAGATGTCCCTCGTAATGGGCCGGTCCGAAAGACCTTCCTTCAGGACGTTCATGGTGAAGGCGCGCACATGAGGACGCCAGTGTTTGTTGGCCTCAACGTACTTGGTCAATCGATCCGTGAAATTCGAAAGCTTCAGGAAGAAATGCTCGGTTTCCTTCAGCCTCGGGACCGAGCCACATATCTGACACCGCGGGTCGATGAGCTCCTCGGCGTTCAGATCCTTTCCGCACTTATCACACTGGTCACCGCGCGCGCGCTCGTAGCTGCAGTGCGGGCACTTGCCCTCGACATATCTGTCGGGAAGGAATCGCTTGCAGTTGTCGCAGAAGAACTGCGGCGTTGACTTCTTCTCGAGATGCCCCTTCTCGAGGAGCTTCATGAACATGTCCTGGGTGACTATCTCGTGGTTCCTCGTGTGCGTGCTCGTAAAGAGGTCGAAATCGATGCCGAGATCTAATATGGCCTTCGAGTTGATTCCGTGATATCTGTTCGCGACAATCTCGGGGGACACCTTCTCTTTGTCCGCACTCACGGTTATCGGCGCGCCGTGCATGTCTGAGCCGGAGACCATGATGACCTCGTTTCCAACAAGTCTGTTGAACCGAGCGAAGATGTCAGCGGGCAGGAGCGAGCCCGTGACATGACCTACGTGCAGCGGACCGTTGGCATAGGGCCATGCGCAACACACTAGAACCCTGGGCATGTCGAACAGCCGCCCATCATGGAGCGTTGCCCACTTAAATGTAGCGCGTTTGGGACCCACTGATTCTGCTGCCAGAAGGAAATCAATATCAACGATGACGGACATTCGAACAGCATGGCCTCCCGCGACATCGGGCAGATACGGGGAGATGTCGAGTCGTTCCAGAGCGAGCTGATGGAGGAATTCTATCAGAACTACGCTGGCCTGAAGGACGACATGTCGACTGTCGCCATCTATGACAAGTACTCGCATCTGTTCTCAAACGATTCCATAGATGTCATAGAATCTGCCATGCAGGGACCAGCGCCATCTGATGACGCCAGATGGCTCCGGTATCTGCGGACTTTCTGCACATTGGGACACGTGGACAGCGCGGTCAAGCTTCTCACGGACAAAGCCACTACGTTCGAGGCGCAGTCGTCAGTTGACTGCGACGGGGAGAAGATACCCTACAGGTTCATCCCCGTGAAGCTGAGGAACGAGCCTGATCACGAGAAGCGGAGAAGGCTTTTCGAGGCCAAGCTCGTCGAGACACAGGAGCTGAACAAGACCCTCCTGGAGAGAGTGGCGACCGCTCATGACCTCTCCGTCGTCCTTGGGTTCAAGAACTATCGCGATCTCTGTTCCACCCTGAAGGGCGTCGACTACAAGGCCCTCGAGGAACAGATGGAGGAGATGCTCAGGAGGACAGAGCGCCTGTACGTGAAGGAGATGGGTGGACTCATGGAGAAGCGCACTGGCATCTCGCTTCCGGATGCGTGGAGCTATGACATTCCGTTCGCATTCAGAGGAGAGGAGTTCGACAAGTCCTTCGTCAAGCAGAAGTTGGTCGGAACGTTCTTCGCGACCCTCAAAGGCATCGGCCTGGACTCGGAGAAGTTCACCAACATCCACATAGACATGGAGGAACGACCGAAGAAGACTCCGAGGGCGTTCTGTGCTCCGGTCAGGGTGCCCGACGACGTCCGTCTAGTCATCATGCCCACAGGGGGATGGCGAGACTACGACGCATTCTTCCACGAAGGCGGCCACGCGTGGCATTTCGGATGCACAGCGAAGGGCCTTCCGGCGGAGTATAGGTACCTGGGAGACAACTCAGTTACGGAGTCTTTCGCCTTCCTCTTCAACTACCTCCCGTCGAACAAGCTCTGGCTTCAGAAGGTTTTGGGAATGGAAGAGCCAGATGAGTATGTGAGGTTCACGCTGGTCAACAAGCTGATGTTCCTCAGGAGATACGCCTCGAAGCTGATCTACGAGCAGAAACTCCACAATGCGCATATCGGGCCGGATTTCCAGGAAGTCTACCGGAACTGCCTCCAGAAGGGCCTCAAGTTCAGGCACACGGAGAAGCACTACCTGGAGGACGTGGATGACGCGTTCTACTGCGCAGAGTACCTTCGCGCGTGGATCCTGGAAGGCCAGATCAGGGCAGCACTGGAGGGGGAGTTCGGCGAGGAGTGGTTCTCGAACGAGAAGGCGGGGAAGTTCTTGAGGGAGCTCTGGTCCTATGGTCAGAAGTACTCCGCCGACGAGCTTGTGAAGACCATTGGCTACGTGGACCTGGACATCGACCCGATGCTTCTCGAGATAGAGCGCGGGCTGAGCGAGTGAGGCTGATAGCTTTTTAAACGGTCCGTTCCTTCACCTGGACTATGAGGATAGCAGTCCTCCTGAAGGACCGTTGCCAGCCGAAGAAGTGCAACCTTGAATGTATCCATTATTGCCCGCCCGTTAGGACAGGCGTTGAAACCATCGCCATGGGTGACAAGGGGAAACCCGTGATAGCTGAGGACCTCTGCGTCGGGTGCGGCATCTGCGTCCACAAGTGCCCGTTCGAGGCGGTCAAGATAATCGGGCTGCCGCAGGAGCTCGCGGGAGAGCTCGTTCACCAGTACGGAAAGAACGCGTTCAGACTGTACAAGCTCCCAGTCCCGAAGAAGGGCCATGTCATCGGGCTCCTCGGACCAAACGGCATCGGCAAGACAACGGCCATGTCAATCCTATCGGGCCAGATCGTCCCGAACCTTGGCGACTATGACAAACCGGGGGACTGGAGCAAGGTCCTCGACAAGTACGCGGGCCTCGAGATCCATGACTACTTCGAGGCCCTATCCGAGGGCAAGATCAAGACGGCTATGAAGCCTCAGTACGTGGACAAGCTTCCGGCTGTCCACAAAGGGCTTGTCAAGGAGCTTCTGAAGAAGGTCGACGACAGCGGCCGAATCGATGAGGTCTCTGCGCGGTTGGGAGTGACTGGAGTGCTCTCGCGCGATATCGCCAAGCTGTCCGGGGGAGAGCTCCAAAGGGTAGCTCTCGCAGCCACGCTTCTGAAGGATGCTGATGTCTATTTCTTCGACGAGCCGTCGTCATACCTCGACATATACCAGAGGCTGGAGATAGCGAAGGTCATCCAGGAGGTCAGCGAGCACAAGCAAGTCGTGGTCATCGAGCACGACCTGGCAGTCATGGATTTCCTGGCGGACCTAGTGCACATAATATACGGAGAGGAGGGTGCATACGGCGTGATGGCCCAGCCGAGGGCGGTGAGGACCGCCATCAACGTCTACCTCGACGGCTACCTCAGAGAGGAGAACATACGATTCCGCGAAACGAAGATAGTGTTCGAGAGGAGGCCTCCGAGGACCGACTGGGAGTCGGAAGTGCTTGTGCGGTTCCCGGCTCTGACGAAGAGGTTCAAATCCTTCACGCTTAAAGTGAAGGAGGGCATCATCAAGAAAGGAGAGGTCGTCGGAGCGGTGGGGCCCAACGCCACGGGCAAGACGACCTTCGTCAAGATGCTCGCAGGAGAGATCGAGCCAACGTCAGGCAAGGTCACGGCGGGGGTCTCGGTAAGCTACAAGCCGCAATACATCAAACCGGATTTCGACGGGACCGTGAGAGAGATGCTCAGGTCATCGATAGGCAAGGACTTCGAGTCCGGGTTCTTCCAGTCCGAGATCGCGCACCCGCTCAGTCTGAAGCATCTGATGGAGAAGCACCTGGACACACTCTCTGGTGGCGAGTTGCAGAGGGTCGCGATAGCCGACTGCATCGGCCAGACCGCAGATATCTATCTGCTCGACGAGCCTTCGGCGTACCTCGACTCCAATCAGAGGATGATCGCATCCAAGACCATAAGACGGGCCATAGAGAAGATGGGCAAATCGGCTCTTGTGGTCGATCACGATGTCTACATGATCGATCTCGTTTCCGACTCGCTCATGGTCTTCTCGGGCGAGCCCTCGCTCAAGGGACATGCGGAGGGTCCTATGGATATGAGGGAGGGCATGAACAGTTTCCTGAAGGACGTGCAGATCACGTTCAGAAGGGATCAGGACACGAGCAGACCGAGGATCAACAAGAAGGACTCGAGGCTGGACAGGGAGCAGAAATCCAGAGGCGAATACTACTACGGTTGAGCCTGCTTGGGTTTCTTGTTGTTGCGCTTCATCCTGTATACATAGTATATCACTATCGCGATCGCGGCAACGACCACGACGACATCCAATTCTCGGAACACGCCCTTGATCGACTCCCATTCTGAACCAAGCACGTAGCCGACATAGGCCAGCGCGAAGGTCCACGGTACGGACCCGACGAAACTGTAGAACACGAACTTCTTGAAGTTCATCTTTGCGATGCCGGCCGGGAGGGATATGACCGTTCGGATCACAGGAAGCAGCCTGGCTATGAAGGTGGCCTTGTCTCCCCATTTCTCGAACCACTCCTCGGCTGTGACGAGATGCTTCTCTCGAATGAGGATGTACTTCCCGTACCGGAGTATCAACGGCCTCCCGGCATAGAATCCGAAGACGTAGGCCGCGATCGAACCGATCGTGCAACCCAGGGCTCCAGCGACAGTGATGCCGAGAAGACTCATGCCGCTATCCCCCTGGGCGACAAGGAATCCCGCGAAGGGCATGACGATCTCGCTCGGGACAGGCATGCAGGCGCTTTCAAGCGCCATGAGCAACATGATCCCTCCGTATCCGTAGCTGGATATCCAGTCCAGAATGAGGTTGGTACCCCATTCAATCAAATTCATTGGGCATCGATAACATAGGCCTCGCTAAAAAACCTTGGGTGGTCCCGTTCATAAGCCAGAAGCATATTTGTAGCAGCATTCGCTTCGAGCGCTCGATGCGGCCCAAGCAGGTTCTGGAAAGCTATTCGATCATGATGCTTCTGGGGTTGGCTCTTGGCATGCTGTCGGGCGGGTTCCCCTCGCACACCAAGGAGATCTCGATGGTCTCTCTTGCGGTCCTCATGACGCTCTCGCTCTCAAACGTCAGGCTCGGAGAGGCAAGGGGCAGAGACCATATCGAGCATTCTGCGAGGGCGTTGCTGATCAACTACGGGCTACTGACGGGCATCATCCTCGCGATAGGGCTCTTCTTCTCGCGGGACTATTGGTGGGGCTGGGTGCTGATGGCAGCCGCGCCTTCGGCGATATCGGTCGTGCCCTTCACTGCAGTGATGGGCGGGCAGACGACGAAGGCTCTGTTCTCCACGACCGTGAACTATGTGGCCGCGCTCCTACTGATGCCAGTCATCACACTGCTTCTGATAGGCTCCTCGGTCTCCAGCGAGAGCCTGGTGATATCCTTGCTCCTGCTGATCCTCCTTCCGATGATAGTTTCTCGTCTCGTCATGCGTCTTCGGATAGACAAGTCTGCAAACACAATGATGATCAACCTCTCCTTCGCAGTTCTGATATTCGCGGTCACAGGGGCGAACAGGGAGGCGTTTCTCGGCGACGCCTTCATCGTGCTTGCGATAGCCGGGGGATGCGTACTGAGGACCTTCGGCACAGGGATGGGGACCGAGGTTGTCCTCAAGAGATGGGGCGTCCCGAAGGCATCGAGAGTCCCGTACGTTCTCTTTGCGAGCTACAAGAATCTCGGCCTGACAGCCACCCTGGCCATAGCCCTCTTCCAGCCAGTCGTCGCGGTCCCTGCGACCATAGGAATCGTGGTGGAAGTCATGTGGGTGATATTCTTAGTCAGATACTACCGAAGAACTGCCTGATAGAGACGCCACAACCCTTCAGCGAGGCTCTGATGGAACCGCTCAAATGAGAGACGAACTGGTTGAAGTCAGCATCCGGCCTGAGGTCGCTCCAACGCCTGTAGACAAGGAAGACAATCCCAGCGATGCACGCTGTCATGAACACGATCTCGACAGGCGAGGAGTAGGCTAAGGTCGCGCTCTGTATGTAGTCGA
>JALHSX010000163.1 GCA_022865445.1 Thermoplasmata archaeon
CGTCCCGATCCCGAGATCGACCACTACCTTGTCGGTGAGCGGATGCACCATGGACAAGAGCGGGTCCGCCACCATCGAGAGTGCCTTCCTTCTGTCAGATGCGGCCTTCTCGTCTTGGCAACTCCACTGATCGTCATACTTCGCTCTCGTCTTCTCCTTTAGAGATGTCGGACTAGACCCCGAACAGGCGGAATTCCTCGGCAATTCAACTCCCTCGATTTCGGATATTGCACAGATGGTATCGCATAGGTAGTTAGTTTAAATTACCCCGCAACGGTTGCACTAATGCAGCCTTCTAGCAGTGAAAAGGGTCAGGGCTTTCCATGGACAAATTCGAGAGAATCACGATACGGAAGATGGTCACCCCATCGCTCTATTTGCAGGGCAAAGGAGCTATCTACTACCTCGGCCAGAAGGCGTTCACCTTCGGAGACAAGGCCTACGTCGTCGGCGGGTCGACGGCGCTGGAAGTGGCAGGAGATAGGATAAAGAAATCGCTCGATTCGAACGGCATCGAGGTCGTAGGTTGGAGGGACTCGGTCAAGGATTGCACTCATGCGACCATCAACAGGCTAGCTGAGGAGGGCAAGCACACCAAAGCGCACTTCGTGGTAGGAGTGGGAGGAGGAAGGGCGATCGACACTGCGAAAGCCGTCGCATGGAAGATGAATGCCCCAGCCATCTCAGTGGGAACGCAATGCGCGACCAACGCAGATGCGAGCGCGGAATCGGTCGTCTACACGGAGGACCATAGATACCTCGAGACGCTCGTGCTCCCCAGGAATCCAGTCGTGGTCATCGAGGACACGGAGATCATCGCGAGAGCTCCTGTCAAGTTCCTGATCTGGGGAATGGGAGACGCCCTATCCACGAAGTTCGAGTCGGAAGCGTTCGCAAAGGCAAGAGACAAGAAGAAGGACGCGGAAGTCCCCCCGACCGCAGCGCTGGCCCTGGCAGATTCCTGCTACCGCAGCCTGATGGAGCATGGCCAAAAAGCAGTCACGGACCTCAAGAACGGCATACACTCGCACGAGGTGGACGAGGTCATCGAAGCCGTGAAACTGTCATCGGCCATGGCCTTTGAGAACACGGGCTGTGCCCTTGCTCACGCTCTGCACAACGGCCTCACGCGAACGGGACAAGTCAGGGGAGAACACGGCGAGATCGTGGCGTACGCGACGATCGTCCAGGCCGTCTTCGAGAACAGGCCACGAGATGATGTTCGACACCTCGTCTCGTGGTGCGACAGGGTCGGCCTCCCGACCAGGCTGAAGTACTTTGGAGAGCCGTCAAAATCCGCACTGAGGATGGCTGCCGAGCACGCGGCCGATAAAGATGCCAATAGCAAGAACATGCCTGACAAGATGAGACCATCCGAGATTCTGGAAGCTATTGACAAGGTGGAACGAGGGGCGTTCTGATCAAGCTCATGCCGCAGATGGTACATTGTGCCAGAACGGTCTTTCTAGTGCGCTGACTCTGTGTCTGGCAATGACCACGGCTGCGGTGAAGACGCCTGCGACATCGAAGATGATATCCCCCGTCGTGTCAACGCCTGGGTGGAAGTTGGACCACCCGAAAACGAAGTCCGTGATGAACTCGGTGAACTCGAAGAAGATAGACACGACTATGATCGTCGTGACTGCCAGCATCAGCTTCCTACGACCATTCGTCTTCGGCGGACCCGTTGGACTCACGGTCCAGCAGATGAAGGACCAGAGGAACATCGTCAGGACGAGCGTTCCGAGGTAGTGCGCCAGATTGTCATACCAATTGAGGTCGGAAGGGCTGTATCCGAAGTATCCAGGCATGCCCGCGTCGATCAACACCATGAAGAAAAGCATGATGATCGCCCCACCCGTTATGACCGCTTTCCGCTTGATCTCGAAGACGACCAGCGGGACCATGATGACGAACGAGAACGCATATGTCCAGCTGGACCATGACCATCCTCCGCGCTCCATCGACATCAGGAACAGGGTGACCAGGATCACGAGGACGGAAACGGAAGCGAAGGGAAAGCCCAGCCATCGCAAGGTGGATCTAGACATATCGCTTTGAGGGCAGGTGTCCTGCCCTACCACGTCTTCAGAACCGGTTGAACTCATCCGGACCGAATACCGCTCCAGATCGGTCTTCACGTTCATCGTTTGCATGCGACAACGACTCTATGCACCAGGAGCTACGCCTCCCGACTACTATAGTGTTTCTCCCGTGCTCGTTAATGGCGTACGACTGCCCGCTCGTACTCCTTGATCAGAGCATCGCCTTTCTTCAACATATCCTTTGGCAATGGCTCGACCTTGTGCTCCATCAATATCTGCTTCGCGATCTCCCGGGTCTCCTTGGTCATCGAAGTCGAGAGCGTCGCCTGCCAATGTCTCTTGTCCTGGTCGCGCGGCAGCAGCTCTCCCCTGAAATTCCTGATGGTGTGCGGGTGCTTCAGGAATGTGCCCCCGTGGCCGACCGCGTCAATGACATCGAGTGCAATCTTGTCCTTGTTCACCAGGAACTTGTGCATGTAGGTCCGGATATCTTGCCAGACATATGAGTCGAGCACGAGCTGCTCGAGGCCGGCACCCTTCGCGTGGTCGAGGCTGCCCGCACCGGACATCATGTCTGAGCCGGAGAACGTGTTCAACATGACTCCCAAGGATTCGCTGATGGACGCCTGTATGCCGGGCTCCTTGGTCTCGAATCCCCAGCTGGACGTGTGGCACGGCAGTCCGTACCGCTTCGCCATCTGAGCAGCACCAGCAGAGATCAGCGGAAGATGGTACGCATTGTAGTCCATCACGCCCGTCATCATGTCCATCGGGGCGGACTCCGAGCTGTACACGAACGGCGCTCCCGGGGAGGATGTCTGAGAGATGACAAGACTCGCGAGGTTCTCTGCGTTGATGTTCTCCAAAGTACCTGCCATCGTGACGGGGGATGAGAGTCCTGAGATCGACATAGACATGGATATTACGGGTATGCCAGCCTTGGCGAACTCGGCCTGCGCCTCGATCTCCGCCTTCTCGAAGCAGAGAGGTGCGATCGAGCAGCTGATGACCGAGAAGATCGGTTTCTTCCTCAGCTGCTCTGGTCCTCCTGCGACCAG
>JALHSX010000164.1 GCA_022865445.1 Thermoplasmata archaeon
AGTGAGCCGCCAGCGATTGTTTTATTACTGTCTCGGTCATCACCTCTGACAATGAACAGAGAGCATGTGCCAACCCCGCCAATCGCGAGGAAGGTGCCGAAGGAACTCGTGACCCATGGCGAAGCTCGCGTTGACAACTACTTTTGGCTGAGGGACAGAGCGAACCCTGGGGTCATCGAGTACATCGAAGCCGAGAATCGCTACGCCGATGAAGCGACGAAGCACACAGAGCCGCTCAAGAAGAAGCTTATCGAGGAACTCAAGAGCCGAATGATCGAGACAGACATCTCCGTCCCGCAGAAGAAGGACGACTATTACTATTACACGCGCTCGGAGAGGGGAAAGCAGTACCCGATTCACTGCAGGAAGAAGGGCACCCTCAATGCTGAAGAGGAAGTGATCCTGGACGAGAACGATATCGCCAAAGAGAGTGTGTTCTTCACCGTCAACATGCACAAGGTCAGCCCTGACCATCAGATGCTCGCCTATCTTGCGGACACCAACGGCTCTGAGAGGAACACCCTCTACGTGAAGGACCTCGGAACGGAAGAGCTGCTCAGCGAGCAGATACCGAACACGTCTGAAATGGAATGGGCGAACGACAACAAGACCATATTCTATTCAATCATGGACAATGCGGCCAGGGCGTACAAGGTCTTCAGGCACGTCTTGGGAACCAACCCAAAGGCAGATGTGGAGGTGTTCCACGAAGAAGACCCTGGGTTCTACTACCTCGTGCTCTCGAAGACCAAGACGAGGAAGTACATACTGATCACGGTCGAGAGCGCAACAACTTCAGAGGTCCACTACATCCGCGCGGACCGCCCCAAGGACGGATTCAAGGTCATGAGGGCCAGAAAGCACAGGGTGGTCTACTTCGCAATCCATCATGAGGACAGGTTCTTCATCGTCACGAACGAGAACGCGATCAACTTCAAGATCATGGAGGCTCCGGAATCGGATCCGGCCGCGAAGAACTGGAAGGAGTTCGTCCCTCACAGGGAGGGCGTGTCGATCGATGTGAGCGACCCATACCCGTTCGTTGAGGCCTTCAATGGGCACCTCGTCATATTCGAGCGCGAGAACGGTCAGGGAAGGATTCGGGTCCTCAACCTGAAGGACAAGAGGTCGCACTACATCGACTTCCCCGAGGAGATATTCATGGCATACCCGATCGAGAACCCCGACCCCGAGTCTGAAGAACTCTGGATCAAGTACTTCTCGATGGTAACGCCTGACACGATATACGCCTATGATCTGAAGGCCAAGAAGCTCGAACTGAAGAAGCAGGACAAGTTCTCGGGATACGACCCGTTGATGTACCATCAGGAACGGGTCTTCGCGAAGGCCAGAGATGGCAAGAACGTGCTCATAACCCTCGTCCACAGGAAGGACTTGAAGAAGGAGGGAAGGAACCCGACCTATCTGTACGGATACGGGGCGTACGGCACTTTCGAGTGGGCCACCTACAACACGTTCAACTCCATGCTGATCCCGCTCCTCGAAAGAGGATTCGTGTGCGCGCACGCGCACATACGGGGTGGCGGCGAGCTCGGGAGGCGGTGGCACGAGGACGGCCGAATGCTCAAGAAAATCAACACCTTCACAGATTTCATCGCGTGCGCCGAACACCTGATTGCCGAGAGGTACACATCGACTGATAGACTGACAATCAGGGGAAGAAGCGCGGGAGGGCTCCTGATGGGGGCCGTCACGAACATGCGCCCGGACCTGTTCAAAGTAGTGGTAGCGGAGGTGCCGTTCGTGGACGCGGTGACGACCATGCTCGACCCATCCATCCCCCAGACCGTTGGCGAATTCGAGGAGTGGGGCAATCCTGCGCTCAAGCAAGAGTACGACTACATCAAGACATACTCACCATACGACAACATCGAGCGCAAACCCTATCCGAACATGCTGATCACTGCGAGCCTCAACGACATCAGGGTACCGTACTGGGAGCCAGTCAAGTGGACTGCGAAGCTGAGGGCCATGAAGACCGACTACAACACCATACTTCTGAAGACTGGCATCGTCGAGGGGCACTCGGGGGCCTCTGGGAGATATGACCACCTCAAGTACTTCGCGTACATGTACGCGTTCATCCTCGACCG
>JALHSX010000165.1 GCA_022865445.1 Thermoplasmata archaeon
ACACTCAAGGTCGCCCGGGCGCACCATCAGTCCGAGGTCGGCCTGGGCAGGGCTCGGATTGACTCCATCACGAGAAAGAAACTGAATGCCGACGTCGGAGACATAATCGAGATACTCGGCAAGAAGAAGACCGCGGCCAAGGTTTTTCGAGCAGCGAACGAGGACGAAGGACTCGGAGTCATCAGGATAGACGGGATGATCCGAGGGAACGCTGGCGTCTCCATCGGCGAGAAGGTTGTCGTCACCAAGGCTGAGACCCAGATAGCTCAGAAGATCATAGTCGCTCCGAAGATACCGCAAGGAAAACGAGTGAGGTTCGGCCAAGGTGTCGAAGGGCTCTTCAAGAAAGGGCTGCTGAACCGAGCAGTCGTCAAGGGCGACGAGATAATCATACCTAACATCGCACTCATGGGTGGTTTCCTACCGTTCGTCGTCGTCTCCACGACGCCTAGTGGCGTCGTTCAGGTCACCGAGGCCACAGAGCTCGCTGTCAAGACCGAACCCGTTGAGGTCACTCAGGTCGCGCGGCCTTCCGGCACTTACGAAGACATCGGCGGTCTCGAGGACGAACTCCAACGGATAAGAGAGATGATCGAGTTGCCACTCAAGCATCCAGAGGTCTTCGGTCGGCTTGGGATCGACCCTCCAAAGGGTGTCCTTCTCTATGGTCCTCCTGGAACGGGCAAAACCCTGATAGCAAGAGCTGTTGCAAACGAGGCGGGTGCGAACTTCTACGCCATCCAAGGACCGGAGATAATGTCCAAGTTCTATGGTCAGAGCGAGGAACGTCTCAGAGAGCTGTTCACGGAGGCTGAGAAGAACGCGCCTTCAGTCATATTCATAGACGAGCTGGACTCGATCGCGCCCAAGAGGGACGAAGTCCAGGGAGAGGTCGAGAGGCGAGTCGTTGCCCAGCTCCTCACGCTCATGGACGGCCTGACCGCAAGGGGGAATGTGATCGTCATCGCAGCGACGAACAGGGAGGAGGCGATCGACCCAGCGCTGAGGAGGCCCGGCAGGTTCGACAGGGAGATCGAGATAGGCGTCCCGACAGCTGCCGGAAGACAGGAGATAATGCAGATACACACGAGAGGGATGCCGCTCGAAGAGAATGTCCAGATGGATCACATCGCGAAGATCACGCATGGATTCGTGGGGGCGGACCTGGCGTCGCTGGCGCGTGAGGCTGCCATGAAATGCCTGAGAAGATACCTCCCTGAGATCGACCTCGGAAAACCGATACCGGTCGAGATACTCGAGAGGATGAGGGTCACCGCTCAGGACTTCAATGACGCGCTCAAGGAGATCGAGCCGAGCGCGATGAGAGAGGTCTTCATCGAGGTCCCCACAGTCACTTGGTCGGATGTCGGCGGTCTGGACGAGGTGAAGAAGGAACTTCACGAAGCTGTTGAACTTCCGTTGGAGGATCCTGGATCCTTCACGCGACTGGGCATCAAACCACCGCGCTGTGTGCTGCTGTTCGGCGCACCAGGAACAGGGAAGACTCTGCTCGCAAGGGCCATAGCCACCGAATCGAAGGCGAACTTCATATCGATCAAGGGTCCCGAGATAATGTCCAAGTGGGTCGGAGAGAGCGAGAAGGCCGTTCGCATGATCTTCAAGAAGGCGAAACAGGTCTCGCCCTCGATAGTCTTCCTGGACGAGCTGGATGCGATAGCGCCTAAGCGGGGAGGCCATTTCGATTCTGGGGCAACCGAGAGAGTCGTCAATCAACTGCTGACATCCATGGACGGGCTCGAGGACTTGGAGAATGTGATGGTAATCGCGGCGACAAACAGGCCTGATATCGTTGACCCAGCGCTTCTCCGGCCAGGGAGATTCGACAAGTTGATCTTGATACCCGTGCCGGACGAGGCAAGCAGGATGAAGATCCTGCAGGTCCACACAAAGGACATGCCGCTGGAGAAAGTTGATCTCGCGGCGATTTCGAAGAGACTCGAAGGTTACGTAGGGGCTGACATCGAGAACCTATGCAGAGAGGCTGGACTCGCCGCGCTGAGGAAGAGCAAGACGGCTTCGAAAGTCACGTCAGAGCATTTCGAGGAAGCCCTGGCCTCGATGAGACCGTCTATCACTCCGGATGTCGTGAAGTACTACGAGAACATGTTCAAGCAGCTGAAGACCGCAATGTCTAAGAAGAGCGAGGATGATTTGGGCACAGGCTACTACAGATAGCTGGAGATGGGATATACATGCGAAAATTCATCACCGAACTGAAAGGAAAGACAGTGATGACCAACGACGGCCAGATTTTGGGAATGATCGAGAACTTCATCATGGATACGAAGACGGGCGCATTGCAGAACGTCCTAGTGATCCCTGCGGAAGAGGTCGAGCCGCGGTTGTTCAAGACCGACGCGCAGGGAAGACTTGTGCTGCCATTCAGCGAGATGAAGGCGGTCAGAGACGTCGTTGTCATGAACATCGCGTGAGAGGACCGGCTCGCGCCGAGTGTGAGAATCGGAACCGACCAGCTCGAGCGCTAGACGCATCACTTCTTGCCCATCTGCCCCTTCGCCTTGAGGATCCTTACTATCAGGTCCGCCCTCGTTCCGCGGGGATTCAGGCCGAGAGACTCGCACATGGCCTCGAGTTCGGACTTGCGCTTCTCCCTGAGATACGCCTCTGAGACCTGGGCCAGTATCGAGCTCCCAATATCTTTGCCACCCACGACCTCCTCGCCTGGTGGACTCGGCTCCGGGGGCTTCTTCTCAGCGGGTTTCTCCGCGCCACCGGCCCTCAGATTCATTCTTCGCGCGTTCTCCGACGCATCCTTGAACTGGGGAGCGACACGAAGCGCCTCATTGAAAGCGACAAGCGCATCGTCATACTTGCGCATGCGCTCAAGTACTATCCCCTTGTTGTTGTACGCTTCCGGAGTCTCGCCAATCCTGAGGGACCTATCGAATGTCTGGAGCGCTTCGCTGAGGAGGTCAAGCGATAGCAGGCTGAAGCCCTTGTTGGACATCGCGACCGTAGTCGGCATCATGACGGACGACTCCTCGAAACATGCGATGGCCTCTCGCATCCGGTCTAGCTTGTAGAGCACGCACCCCCTGTTGTTCCACGCAGCGTGGTTGTTTCTCTGGATCTTGATCGCCTTGTCGAGCTCGCCACTGGCCTTTTCCATTTCCCCTTTCTTGAAGAGCACTATCCCGCTGTTGTTGTAGGCCTCCGAATAATCGAGCGGCATCGACTTCGTCTTCTCGAACGCATCCCGCGCACCGTCAATGTCGCCCGTCCTTATCTTGACCAATCCTTTGTAGTTCTGCAACCCGGAGAGATCCTCCAACGCCAGGGCGACTTCGACATCCTCTAATGCCTGTTTGTAGTCCCTTCTTCCGAAGGCCTCGAACGAGGCGGCTGCCCGCGCCTGCCATCCGAAGGATTCCTTCCTCAGGGACGCGCTGACCTTCATCGCCATCTCTGTCTCTCCCATCTGCATCAGCACGGTATGCAGGTTGAATATGGCAGGAGCGAAAGAAGCGTCAGTGGCGAGAGCATGCTCAAAGGTCTTGGAGGCGGCCTCCTTCTTGCCCAGCCGGAACAGGACATTGCCAGCAGCTGTCAGCAAGTGTGCATTCTCACCCTCGAGGCGCAGCGATTTCCCGAGGAAATCGAACGCCTCGTCGAACCTGCCGAATAGTAGGAGAAGCTCCGCCTTGTCCCCATATAGCTCCTCGGCGAGGGCTTCCAGTTTCTCCTCTTTTACCCTCGCGACGGCATCCTCCGAGAGTCGCGTCCGCTCTGGCGCCGCCCCAGGCTCCGTCATCTTCGCGGCCTCGGATGAGAAGATGTCCTGGACGATCCGGGGCACCTCAGTGAACTTATCAGCGATCTTCTTCGAGATGTCGTCGAGCGCCCTTCTCGCATCAGAGTATTCAGGGTCAAGCCTGAGGGCGCCCTCGAAGCTGGCCTTTGCGGCACTGACGTTGCCCGTCTTCTTCGCGGCCAGACCACGCAGGTACCATCCTTTGGGCAGTTCGGGCCTCATCTGAGTCATCTGCGTGAACGCCTCAAATGCTTCGCCGTACCTGCCCATCTCGTAGAGCAGGCCGCCCTTGTTCATCCATGCCTCGGCGTAGTCGTGCTTCAGCTCGATCGCCCGGTTGTATGACGCGAGCGCGTCGTTGAGCTGGCCAAGGCTGTGGAGAGTGGCCCCTCTGTTGTTGTGGACCTTCTCCAGCCTGTAGTTGATCTTGAGAACCTTGTCGTACGTCTCCAGAGCTTCCTTGAACCGTCCAAGCCTGTGAAGCGTGGAACCTCTGTTGACAAGGGCCTTCTGCATCACAGGGTTGTACTGCAGGGCGCGTTCGTAGCAGGTGATCTCCTCGTTGTATCTCCCCAGCGAGAACAAGCAGCCGCCCAACGAGAACCAGGTCTCATCGCTTTCCGGGAAGAGCTCGAGAGCGTGCTTGTAGCATTCCAGAGCCTGCTCGTGATACCCCATCTCATCCAGCGTGTTACCCTTCATCCTCCACGGGACATCGTAGTCATCCTTCAGCATGATGGCCTTGTCGAACTCGTCCAGAGCCTTCATCATGTCTTTGCTCGCCATGGCCTCGTAGCCAAGTCTCATCGCGCCCTCGAGCTGTCGGCTCGCCCCCGGGATCGCTGCGACCTTCGCCCGCTCCTTCCACAAGTCGGCGGCTCTTATGACATCCTTGTCGAGGTCAAACCTCCTCAACAGGGCGGCAAGCTTGGTCCCGTCCGCGAGCCCTATGTTGTTGTTCTCAGCGATGGCGAACGCCTCGCCACTGATCGAAGAGGTGGTGAGAACAAGCCCGTTGGGAGATTCCATCTTGCCCATGTAGGACACCAGACTCTCGATGTCTGCCTTGGCCACGGTCTCCTCCCTTCGCGAGAAGAAGACGACGTACTTCTTCCCGTCTGGCCTGTGGACGCACTCGGAGATGGTTATCGACCCCTTGGGCCTGATGCGGGTCGGCTTGAGCTCCAGATACCCGAGGATCGCCTCAACCAGTTTATTGAACTCGGGGTCGGATACTGCCTTCAACGCCTTGAGCACGCGGTCGTCCGAGCGCTCGCTCAGGATCTTGTCGATCTC
>JALHSX010000166.1 GCA_022865445.1 Thermoplasmata archaeon
CCCTCGGATGGTGCCGGACCCTCTGCCTCCTCCTCGCCCTCTTCGCGATCCCTCCGCCCTCTTCTCCTTCTCCTGCGCTCGGCTATTTCCTCCGGTGCCTTCATGTCGACTCCGACCTTCTCGACTACGGCACCTCTCTCCTCCTTCCCCAGGATGTTCTGGTAGTTCTCAGCGATATTCAAAGCGTTCTTTATCGCGACATTGCAGCAAATGCGAGAACAGTAGGATTTCACATGTCCTCTTGAACCCACGCACTGTATGAAAGCGATGCTGCTGATCTTAGGCAGGGCCTTCGTTTTGCAGAGAATCTCGAACTCTGTTAGAGTCACCACATTCTCATACAGATCATACCCGAAAAGCCCCTCCGGGACATATTCGTCGGCTCCAGTGGCCAAAACGATCACGCCGACCTTGTCTTTGACCTCTTCTCCGTTGACGTCTAGCGTAATCTGGTAGTTGCCAATGAATCCATCGACCCCGGCAACTTTGGACTTCAAACACTTGATGATATTCCTGTTTGAGGTCACCTTGTCCACGATTGGCTTGAGCATCTCGGTCGCGTCCTTGCCTCCGAGGTACAGATTGTTCAGATTCCTTACGAATCCTCCAAGATCGGCTTCCTTTTCAACTAGATAGACAGGGAATCCGTGATTCGCAAGAGATGTTGCCGCCACCATCCCTGAGATGCCGCCACCGATGACAAGTGCCTTCGGTTCCACCTCGATACGGGCCTCTTCCTTCGGCTCAAGCAGCTGAGCCCTGGCAACTCCCATTCTGACAAGGTCCTTCGCCTTCTCCGTAGCCTTCGGCCCTTCCTTCATGTGGACCCAGGAGCAATGCTCCCTTATGTTCACGAATGTGAAAAGATACTTGTTGAGGCCCGCCTCCTCGCACACGCCCTGGAAAAGCGGAGCGTGGGTTCTCGGAGTGCATGATGCTACAATAACTCTGTTGAGGTGGTGCTCCTTGATTGCGTCACGTATCGAGGTAAGCCCATCCTCAGCGCATGTGTAGAGATTGCCTGTTGCGTAAATGACGCCAGGGAGCGTTCTTGAATATTCCACGACGGAGGGGACGTCAACGAAGCCACCGATGTTCGTCCCGCAGTGACAGACGAAGATCCCGATTCTAATATCTTCCTTCATGCAATCATCCTCGCTTCGACAAGAGTCTCGGCCGCCTTCGCTGCCGCAGCGGATCCCTGTGCGACCGATTCAGGGATGTCTGCAGGTCCGCCACAATATCCTGCAACATATATGCCTGGAACGTTCGTTTCTACAGGGGAAAAGATACGATCCTTCGATTTGATGAACCCGAACTCGTCTAGCTGCACGCCCAGCACCTTCGAGAGCTGCGCGGTGGTTGGTCTCGGAACCAACGAAGTAGCGAGGACCACCATGTCGAACTCCTTTCTGACGGACCTTCCCCCCACATCGAATGACACGACAGGGTTGTGATCCTCTGTCTCTTCCTGGACTGTGCCGTCCGAATTGACATACTCCACGCCGTAGTCACGCTGTGCCCTGACCACGTACTCGTAAAAGCCTTTTGAGCAGGCCCTCATGTCCTTGTAGAAGATTGTGGTCTTCACGTCGTCCTTGTGCTCCTTTGCAAGCATCGCTTCCTTCGTCGAGTGCATGCAGCAGACAGCGCAACAGTACGGATGGTTGAGCTGTACGTTCCTGGATCCTACGCACTGGATGAATGCGATGGTTCTTGGCTCTCCCCCGTCGGACCTCCTTATTATGTGACCACCGGTCGGTCCTGCGGCGTTTATGATGCGTTCATACTCCATCGCAGTGAAGACGTTCGGAAATCTGCCATAGCCGTACTCGCTGGCGACCGTTGGATTCCAGACGTCGTACCCCGTGGCGACTATCACTGCACCGACTTCGAACTCCAAAACGGCATCCTTCATCTCATAGTCAATAGCCTCTCGCTTGCAGACCTTCTTGCATACTCCGCATTTCCCCTCAGTCAGGTGTTTGCAGTGCTCACGATCGATCGTCGCGACCCTCGGAACGGCCTGCAGAAATGGCATGTAAATTGCACGGCGCGTGGAAAGCCCAATATCAAATTCGCTTGGGATTCCCTTGGTTGGACATTTCATCAGGCACTCCCCGCAACCCGTGCATTTCGATTCGTCGACGTACCTCGCCTTCTTCAACACCTTGGCCTTGAAGTGTCCCTTGTGACCGTCGAGCCCGATGAGCTCAGAGTAAGTGAGAACGTTTATGTTGGGATGGCCATAGCAGTCCGCCATCTTCGGCGCTAGAATGCAAATGGAACAGTCGTTCGTGGGGAAAGTCTTGTCCAACTGAGCCATCCGACCTCCAATGCTCGGATCCTTTTCCACTAGATGGACAATGACCCCTTTGTCCGCGAGATCTAATGACGCTTGAATGCCAGCGACACCACTTCCGACAACTAGTACAGATCGTTCCATTGTATTCCTCTCCTTCTCGTCCGAATTATAATCCGCTCCTTAATCCTTTTGCTGGGTTCTCAACACCAGCGATTTCTTTCCTGATTCTCCGATGTTTCTGCCTCAGGGCATCATATTCGATGGGCGAGGCTTCCTGTCTAGACACTTAAGTTCGTTCTCCGAGCAGGTTCTTAAGATCCGTATCCCCGGAAAGCTCAGAGACCTTTACTTTGAACGGCTTCTTCTTCGCGAGCTCTCTCCTATACCTCTGGCAGTTGGGATATGTGCATGGATTGCACTTCCTCTCCGAACATGACAATTCAAGAAGTACATATCGCTGGCGGGACTGGTCCTGCTTCACGATGGGCTTGCTCACTTCGAACATGCGACTTGAGACGACGGGTTTCTTGACTCTCTCACGCGCATATCGTTGACAGTTTGGGTACGTGCATGGATTGCATTTCCTATCTGCGCATGAGAGCTCCACCAACAAGTAGCGCTTGTCGGGACTATCGGGTCGGACATCTGCCAGATCAAACACCTTCCTGCAGGCGTTCCGCAATTGCATTCCCGAATTCCCTAACCACTATTTTCAGCTTTTCATTCTCGATCATCGATTTAGGACTGTTCAACAGGCAATTGAAGTGCACCACGCATTTCGGACAGAATGTCAGCATCGCTTGAGCACCAGTCCCAATGGCCTCGACAATCCGATCGTGCTGCAACTTCCTCGATGTCTCGCTGCAGTTCGCGAAAGCGTTGACCCCACAGCAAGCGGACTTCTCTCTCGAATTCGGCATCTCGACCAATTCCAACCCGATTTCATTGAGCAGTTCCCGAGGAGGATCGTATATGCCAAGATGTCTTCCCAGTCGACATGAATCGTGATAGGTGACCTTCGAATCTCCCTTCTTAAAGTGTATCTTGCCCTCGTCGACAAGTTCCATGATGTACTCCGATATGTGCTTGAGCTCGAAATCGAAATCGCCCAGAAAGTCTTGATAATCTACTTCGAAGGTCCGCATGCATTCTGGGCAGGAGAAGACAACCGTCTTAGCACCAGAACGTTTGATGGTCTCGACGTTCCTGTCCATTAGCTTGGTGAACAGGTCCTCATCTCCAGTCCAGATGAGATCATGTCCGCAGCAGACCTCGTCATTGCTGACAACGGGTTCGACCCCAGCACTGTTCAGGATCTTGACTATGCTCGCCGGCGTGTGCCGAAGCTCCACAGCTCTGTCGTAGTAGATTGTTCCCAACTGAACTGCACATCCAGTGAAGAAGAAGACATCGCCTTTTTCCTTTACTCGGAGATCTGGGGTTAGCCAGCTGAGTCGATTCTGCTTCGACCCTCTAGCCATGATCCGCTGCATGGTCTGCACCGCACCGGCCTGTGAGAGAACGGGAAGATTCCCGACATCATGAGCTTGGGACCTAAGACCCTGAATGAACCCGGTGAAGTCCACCTTATAGGGACACATCTTGTTGCATATCTCGCAGGTGATGCAGGACCACATCTCTTTCTCCTGGGCCAGATTCGTGTCGACTCCTTCGAGGGCCTTTACGACGATCAACCTTGGCGCGAAGTTGGTGTCTACCTTAGCTACGGGGCAGACGCTTGTGCATTTACCGCACTCCACGCAGTCGAAGGCCCCTGTATCGTCTATCAGCTTCTTGATCTCGCTCATCCAGAAGCCTCCCTCAATGGATTCGGTCCCAACCCCTTCAGATGCTCAATGAAATCCTTCATCGTCTCGGCGAACTTGGAGCCTTCGGAAGCGGATATCCACTCAAGACGCAGCCTCGTGGAACCGATACCGAGCTGATCGATCAGGTCCTTCGTGGCTTCGATCTTCTTCTGAGCCTTCTCGTTGCCAGAGACATAGTGGCAATCGCCGATGTGACAACCAGCGACGAGAACGCCATCCGCACCAAGCTCGAATGCCCGAAGTATGAATTGTGGTTCAACCCTTCCTGAGCACATGACACGAACGATTCTGGCATTCGGTGGATATTGGAACCTGCTCACGCCCGCGAGGTCGGCGCCGGCGTATGAGCACCAGTTGCAACAGAACGCAACTATCTTC
>JALHSX010000022.1 GCA_022865445.1 Thermoplasmata archaeon
AGAGAGGCAACTACCGCCCCGAGAGCAGTGCATGTCTCGAGTGACAAGCCCCGGCCGGTTATGTCCAGATGCTTATGGCTGATATCGAACATCTCCTTTGGAAGGCCGCGTGGACCAAGTCCGAATAGAAGAAGCACCGATTTTCCGGATCTGAAAAGTGCTCTGACGTCCGGCGCGGACACCCTTTTCGCTGGCAACGGCTTCCTTGTAGTGATCACCACTTCGCCCAACTGCGGCGGGAAACCCTTCTTTGGGAAGTCGAAGAACGAGAACCGGCCTTTCTGCGCGAGCTCGATTAGGTAGCTGCCGCTCTCGCCGATGCTCGTTGTGGTCGCCACCCAGTTCGCTATCTCGACCGGCGTTGCGAGATCCTTGTCATACGGAAAGCCGAAGGTAGCCAGGTTGCAGTCGAAAGCGAGTGCCAACGGCCCGGCTCTCGCCAGCGCCCGTCGGTGTGATTCATGGAACTTCACAGGGTCGTAGGAGTTGAACAATCCGATCGTCACTCGTCCTGGCATGATGACTTCGAAGCGCTATCAGCGTAGGTTGGCTAAGAATTATCCCTATTCGGGGGTCTTTCGCGCGCGGCCGCAGATGGCGTACTGGTCCCCATCGAAGAAAACATCCATGTCGGGATTCTTCTCCTGCAGCTCCTTGATCTTCTCCAGGACTTCGCGCAGCGTAAGTTCAGTCTTGTCTTTGCTTATCTTCACGAGTACGCGTTTTTCCATCTTGAATCCCTTGTGATGCCAGGCGCAAGATACCGATTCTAATTGACCCTCTCGATATAAGTATCTTTACAAAGGCCTGCCGCAAAAGAAATGCGCGAGCGCGCGCGTCAGTGACCCGTGTGTGAAGATCGGTCTTCTCCGAGAGAACCCTTCGGGCCGAATATGGGACCGACCTTCTTCTTGGAGGCTTCGAGCGCCTTCTTGCGGATTTCCTTTGGGACCTTCCCTAGCTGCTTGATCTTCTTGTCGAAGGTATCGACGTACTTGGGAAGGACCTTGTAGACCGGCAGGAGCATGGGGACGAATGTCACCCTATCCTTGCCGAGCCCCAGCGCGTCCAGCTCTGGAGCAAGGACTTTCAGCCTCGCTTCGACGATGTGTGCGATCTCGCCGCCTTCCTCATCCGAGAGCAACACGCCGTCAGCTCCGTGCGCAAAGGCCTCAAGGATCTCCCTCCTCCCGATCCTCGCCGCAGAGGGGACACGCATTATCCTGATCGAAGACGGATACTCGAGTCTAGCAGTTCCTGCTGTGTCAGCAGCAACATAGGCCAGTACATCACCGAAGAATCCGATGATTCTCGGGTCAGCCGAGGTTTCGTCGAGAAGACCTTTGATCTCAGCATCGACCTGAGAGTCCGTGTAGTGTGCGAGTTCGAAGACCTTCTCTGGACATTCTGAGACGCATGCTCCACAGCCATTGCATGCGATGGTGTCGACTTTCGGAACCTCATCCACGCTGATAGCCCTCACGGGGCAGATCGCCTCGCAAGCTTTCCACTTGGTGCATCTCATCCCGTCTGCCACTATGGCCTTCACTGGGTCAATCAACATTCTGCCCGTTCCGAGGAATTCGATGGTCTGGGCTGCCGTGCTCCGGCCATCTAGGACGGTGTCCCTCACGTCCTTCGGCCCGATAGTCACTCCTGCCGCGAATATGCCGGATCTGTGTGTCGAGACAGGATCGAGCTTCGGATGCTTCTCAGAAATGAAACCATCTTCTCCCAGTGGGACCTTCAGGAGCTTTGCGAGATCCGCAGTCCCTTTTGACGGAAGCATCGCGGTGCAAAGGACAACCATGTCGAACTCATTCTCGATGATCTCGCCGAGGGTCACGTCCTCCGCCCGCACGAGTATGCCATTCGTTCCCTTCTGTATGTCCGAGACCTTGCCGTGGATGAACTTGACTCCGTACTCTTCCTGGGAGCGGACGTAGAATTCCTCGAATCCTCGACCAGCTGCGCGTATGTCAATGTAGTAAACGTAGACCTGCATGTACGGGAAGGTCTTCCTGAGTATCACAGACTGCTTGATCGCGTAGTTGCAGCAGATCTTGCTGCAGTAGGGGACTCCGACCTTACGGGTCCTCGAGCCAGCGCAAAGCACATAGGCGACCTTCTTCACCCTGTTTCCGTCTGCCTTGCGCTTGAGGACCATGCCGGCGCCACACTCGTTGATCATGAGGCGCTCCATCTGCGTGGCCGTGATAACATCGGGGAGCGACGTGTCGTACTCTCCTAGCTTCTTCACATCGAACATGTCGAAGCCAGTGGCCATTATGACAGCGCCCACATCGAACTCCTGAAAGCGCTCCTTCTCTTCCATGTCGATCGCGTGCGCAGAGCAGACCTTGAGGCATGCACCGCACTTCTTGCACTTCTCGAAATCTACGACATATGATGCCGGGACCGCCTGAGGGAATGATTTGTAGATCGCCTTGCGCTCGTACAGACACTCCTCGAACTCGTTGAGCGTCTTCACAGGGCAGACCTTCTCGCACTTCGCACAACCGATGCACTTCTTCGGATCCACCCCTCTCGGGCCGATTCTGATCTTGACCCTGTAGTTCCCAGGCGTGCCGTTGAGATCGACTACCTCAGTCCCTGTGTAAAGCGCGATGTTCGGGTTGGCAGCGACGTCGACCATGCGTGGGCTCAAGATGCATGGCGCGCAGTCGAGCGTAGGGAACGTCTTGCTCAGCTGGGCCATCCTGCCGCCTATGCTTGGCTGCCTCTCGACCATATAGACCTTGTATCCGGAG
>JALHSX010000023.1 GCA_022865445.1 Thermoplasmata archaeon
GCAACGACCTACAGTCGCCGGCGCGAGATTCTTTCCCGATAATGTGTTTACCCATTCCTGGATAACGATCGGTTTGATATCTGAGAGGTATCTCTTCCCGAAGAATGGAAGAACGTGCAGTCGGAAGCTGCATTCTATACTCACCTGCGTTGATGACTTGAGTGACTTTCTCTTCGAGTCTGCCCACTGCTCGTAGTATTCGGCAAAAAGAATCTCTGTTGGTCTTTCGTTATAGGTGCCCTCCGCAATCTCAGTTTCTCGACGCCTCAAAAGTGATTCAGCGTTCTTCTTGAGCCGGCCGGCAACTTCCCATTTCCACTTGCCGTTTGGCTTCTTGTAGACAGCGTAATACCGCCTGCCGCTTTTCCACTCTTTATTCGTGATATAGCCCATTGTTCTCCATCCCTGTATCTGACAAAGATCTATGCAATTAGATTACGCTTATCCTGTGACAGCTCTTTCTTCTTAAAAGGGATCACTGTTTCATCAGGTTCATCGCTGGAGCACAATGATTCTTCTGAAAGTCTGGCGAGGACCGCCTCGAGACTGAAGCGGTAGTACTTACCCGCTTTTAAATAGGGAATGCGCCCCGCCCTGCATTGAGTCCACACCCATGGAACAGGCACATTTAGAAATTCTGCCAACTGCTTAGCGTCGAGCAAACCGCCTTCCATTTTTATCTCCTTTCCTTCCAAGATATTCTTGTGTGGGCATTCTACGCGCCCTAGATGAAGTGATGTCAAGATGAAAACAGGGATGTTTTTTATAATATTTACGGAAGAATTATTGATTGAGCACGATTGACAGTAAATGACTTCAAAACCAGGATTGTGCCGGTCCTCCGACACCAGATCGGTTACGCGATGCACCCCTTTAGTCGTTACGGACGCTTCTCGGGGAGCGTAACGCTTCCCGAGCGGAGGTGCATGCCTTTTTTCATGCTATCAAATGATAGACCGGATACTTATTTGAGTTGATCAGGGACTGGCGCCATAAGGGGTGGCCCCCGCGAAATCGCTGGCCATGGTCGAAGTGATGCCTCGGACAACTTCAGGATCCGTCGTAATAATCCCCACGTTGCGATTCAGATCGGTCATAGCGGTTGTGAAATTGCTGCTGCCTACATAAACGGTATCGTTGTTCACCGAGATGGCCTTGGCATGGATGTAAATGGGGGCGTTTGGCTGATAGAGGCTGACGTGAACACCGCCGGCGGCCAGGGTCTTGAATCCCTCCACGTAGGAAGAGGAATAGGTCATGGTCAGATCGACGGTGACCCCTCTCTTCGCGGCCGCAATGAACGCCTGCTCGATCGGCTGACTGTCCAGCTGCTCATCCTCTGCATAGAGAGTAGTCCCTGGACGGGCGGAGTTGATCAGGTTGATCAGTCCGGGCTGGGCGCCCGGCGACCAGATCAACTCCGACCCTTTGGGCACCACACCCTTGGTGGGTGGGCTTTTGGTCTTGTTCCAGTCATTGTTGAAAGTAGCCTCCATTCCGGACGCGGTGGCGCTGTTGTCTGTGATGACCGCGTAATCCCTCACGATGGGGTAGTAGGGCGCATAGAGGTTACATGTCATCACGGCGGCGGCATCGCCGTCACGGATGACACTCTTCTGGTGCCACAGCGTGCCCGACCAAGCCCATCTCACGTCGACGCCGTTGGCTTTCAAGTCATTGTACGCAGCCTGGTTGACCGTCTTGCCGCCTCCACCCTCGGGGTCGGAGTCCAGCAGGACCCTGACCCTGACGCCTCTCTTCGCGGCGGTTCTTAAAGCGTCTTGTGCTTTGGGGTCGGACAGCTGATACATGGTCATGTCGACGGTCTTCCCGGCCACCGAGATGAAATCGTAGATGGGCTGATAGCCGGTCTGCGGCTCGATGATAAGTGTGTATGAGGTCTTGGACTTTCCGGTGCCGCACCCGCACAGGAAGGCCACGAGTAACACTGCGGCGAGAACGGCCGCGGCACGGGAAGAACGCAACGCCTTACTCCTGTTTGTTCTTCAGATAGTGAGCTATCCTCGTCTCGGCGTTGGTCCGTATATCGAAGTAGAAAAACGGATAATCGTAGTTGTGGTAGATACCCGCGGCGACCAGCGCGTTACCGGGATCGAGCGTACCAGGATCGGCCGTACTGCATATCAATTCACCCTTCGCTGTATCGATCCGGGCATCGGCGTAGTTAAGGACTTTCTGTGGCTGCCCTTGTGCATCGAGCACAGCGTAACCGTTACTATCCAGCGCGATGCCCCCCAGGTTCCGTGCGGCCGTCGCGACGGTCTCGTCTCTGGTCCAGGTGATCGGGTTGATGACCATGGCGCCCGGTAGCACCACCGGGTCGGGCATTTTTGTCGTGGGGGCTACGGTGTTATAGGAGATCATCACTCCCGTATCGTCCGGACCTCTCGCGAACTTCAGCTCCTTGTTCTGCTCGAGGTACTGCGGGGTTATCGAATACCCGGGGACGTACGATGCGATCATCCGCTTGTAGACATCGGGGTTCTTCTTCATGTAGTCGGCCATCAGGTTGATCATTATGTTAGATCCCTGTGAATGGCCTGCCAGGATGAACGGGCGTCCCTGGTTCAGGTGCTTGACGTAGTAGTCGAACGCTGAGAGGGCGTCCGATGTCGGCTCCCCTCCTACTATCGACTGCTGCTGCTGAAGGGGCATGGCGAGCACCTGGATGGCCGCCTGCCTGTAGTAGGGCGCGTAGATGTTGGCCATCGGCGAGAACGCGGTGGCCGTCCTCGAGAAGGCCGCCTTGGCGCCGGATACCATCTGGGGGTTGTTGACGGCGCAGACGACGGGGTCGCTGGAACTGGACTGCTGGTAGATGGTCGGGTAGCGGAAGAAGACGTCCACCTTTTTCTCAGCCGTCTTCAAGGAAGGCAGCGAAAGCCAGTTGGAAGAATTGGCGTAGTTCGGCACACCCTGGCTGTCAGTCGCAGGGACCTTGGTCGAGGGCATTCCGCTCGAACCGCTTCCACAGCCTGCCAGCAGCACGACCGTACAGAGGGTAGCGATCAAACCGACCGCGATACCGGATTTCTTGACCATCCTATGCAACCCCCTCCTGGTGGTTCATGGCTCTTCGTTGCTCAGATTCCTTCTGAACAGCAGTGAATGACAGTCTAGTACCGCCGAAAATGGGACGCAATGTCCAGCCCATCCTATCCCGGCAATACTTTGAACGCAGTCATTGAAGCTGGATCAGCTCCTCGATCCTGTGGGGCGGGTTCGTTGTATCGGGCCTAGGATTAGCCGACATTTCCCCGTTTGCCTTTCTGACACAGCGATCATACACTCCTTCCGCTCGATTTTCACACATGAGTACCCGATTCCGCCGCCTTCTCTGCCGCTGACCGGTAGCCTGCGCGTGATCCAGGAGGCCCTGGGCCACGCCTGGGTATCCACCACCCAGATATACACCCACGTCGTCAACGAGGACGTGAAGAGGGCTATGCAGGGGCAGCGACACGGGCACTGTTTCCCGCTCCGTGGAAGTCCATAGACACAACGGCCCTGACCTCCTCATTGAGGCACACGCGATTTACTATTAGAAACTGAAGTTGTATCATATATCTACGATCTGAGGAGGGATATCATGCTTGAACTTCTTGAGAAGGAGCAGGCTGCATACGAGGAACACAAGACAGAGTTGCTTGGTCGCGCAAAAGGGAAATTTGTGCTCATCAAGGGTAACAAGGTCGAAGACGTCTTTGATTCGAACATGGACGCTATTCGTCAAGGATACGAGCGTTTTGGGAATGTACCATTCCTAGTTAAGCGAATTCAGGAACTTGAAAAACCATTAGACTTCACTTCGAATCTTCTTGGAGTCTGATTGCCGTCTTTTACTGCTCAAGTACCGAACCTACATGTTATCGGCCCAGTGGTAGAGGTTCAGGTTGCTGTTGGTAGTGTCCTTGAGGGCGTTCTAACCAGCAACGGTGAACCAATACCAACACCAATTACCGCTTCAGCAATGATAGACACAGGCGCTACTGGCACTGTTATCAGGCAGGAAATGCCGGGCCAGCTTGGACTCAATCCCGTAGGGACTGCGATGATCAATACTCCTTCATCTGAAGGAGTTGAATGCTATGAATATCTCGTACGCCTGTTTTTCCAAAATAACGTTGTCATTGAGACTCTCGCGATTGGCGCGCCTCTCCAAGGTCAACATATCCACTGCCTGATAGGTCGTGATGTTCTTGCGCATGGCGTCTTGATATACGTGGGATATACAAACACTTTCACGCTCAGTTTTTAGATGTCCACGCTTAGTTAGTATCGCCATAAGGCGCTGGTCGACCTAGATGCCGCTTCCAACGCCGTGATTTTACTACGAACCGCTCCTTTCCAGCACGGTGACCGTTGTCCTCCGCGTTCCCGAAGCCCGGCACCGGCGCCACGCCTGGGTATCTACCACTCAGATATACACCCACGTTGTCAACGAGGACGTTAAGAGGGCGATGCAGGGATAGAAACGAGGCAAGAATAAGCTAAATCTTCCCGAAGGGATAGGTTACTACCCTGTTGTTACGGTTAAATAGCTGTCCTAGCAGCAGC
>JALHSX010000167.1 GCA_022865445.1 Thermoplasmata archaeon
CACCCCAACAATGCCACTCGTTCCATTCGGCTCCGACCGTGCGGCCATCGCTGGCTCGTATAGGATCATCATCACGTCATGCTGGAACGCGCCGGGGTTGAACCATAAACCCCCTGCCATCCCCTTCGAGATGGCTGTCTGCAGCAGGTTTACGCTGGCATTTATGTGCCTATTGAGGTGCCAGCCGCACTCACATTCAAACTCCACGCCCATTCGGGAATGTTGCATTCTCCCACATATCGGGCACGTTCTGCTGCTGTTTCTTGGGTCGACCTTGACCACTGGGATGCCTTTCCACTGAGCTTTGTACTCGATTATCTGATGTAGTTTCCTTCTTGGCCACAAGCTGAGACGCCGGTTCAGCTCCTTGCCCCCTTTCGATTTGAACCCTTTCAAGTCTTCGAGTACGATCGCAGACTTCCGTTCCTCCGCGAATTTCACGACCGAGTCGGCCACCTGGTGAAGCCTATAGTCGATCCGGCGGTGCTCCCTCGCTCCCTCCCTTCTGCAGAGAGCCCTGGAAGTTCGGCGGTCATGCGCCTTCTTCTTCTGGAGCCTCCTGCGCCTGTCGTGATGCCGCTGCTGGATGATGGCGACGTCAGGGAACTCCGCTTTGATGGCCTTGGCGACACCGCCTTCAACGAACACGCCATCAAGGCTCCGCTCGTTCGTGTCTAGCGAGAGAGCAGATTCGGGCACGAACGGCTTCGGCGCAGCCTTCCTGAATGCCACTATGACCCGATCCGGAAGAACGGTCAGCGATCCAAGGGAGAGGGCCATGTCATCCAGGTACTTCCGATGATACTGGCTGACGACGAGCTTTAGCTCGACATGGCAGCCAGCCCTGATCGGAAGGTCGATGACTCCTGATTTCCGATCGAGCTTGTATGCCTGGTTCTCTGCCTTCATCATCAGACTCTTGACATAGGGAATCCTGCATGCGACGCCTTTCCGAACGCGCCTGCGATGGCTCTTCAGGACGCTCCCGGCGACTTCGAACGCGGACACGAGATGTTGGGAGTACATCCTCGTGTGTTCTCGGCGGAAATCCTTGTAGGCTAGCTTATTAAGGGCATTTCTCGAAGTGACCCGCGCCTGAAGACCTGCCCGGACTGCGTTGTTGACGGCCAGTCTGAAATCTTCAAGTAGGAACTTCGCTTCGGACGGGAGGTCCGACTCCAGATAGAAGACGACTCCCTTGACCAGCATCTCGTCCTTGACGATAACTGGTGTATTATCCATCTCCGACTACATGTAGCTCCTTGAAGTCGACATCCATGTCTCCCAGCGGTTCCACCACTCGAATTGTTACAGAACCGATGCCAGCCAAAAAGGTTATTATCGGCCATCATCTTCGCAAGTCAGCTGGTATGCTCCAATGTCCAAGATCACGATGATTCAAGGTGCGGGCGGAGAGCGGATGCAGGAGTTCATCCGCGAGTTCGTGCTGAAGGAGTTGGATCACGATTTCGGGGAGATACCTCTAGCCGCCTTGGACGACGCTGCAATCATCGACGGGATCGCATTCACCACCGACTCTTACACGGTCAAACCGCTCTTCTTCCCGGGCGGGGACATAGGGGTCCTGTCCGTCGCAGGGACCGTGAACGACCTTTCGGTCATGGGCGCGACACCGTTCGCGCTCTCGTGCGCCATGATAATCCAGGAGGGGTTCTCCGGCGAGGAGCTCCACAAGATCATGAAGAGCATCAGCGTTACGGCGAAAAAGGCCGAGGTGAAGATAGTCACCGGCGATACGAAGGTCGTCGAGAAGGGTGCGCTGGACGGCCTGTTCATAAACACAAGCGGGGTGGGGAAGAGATCTAAGCACCTGGACCACAACATCCGCGAGGTCAGGAAACACAGGAAGTTCAAGTGGAACTGGCCGAACGATTCCGCCGTAGGTGAAGGGGATGTATTGATCGCCTCGGGGTCGATGGGGAACCACGGCGTAGCGATACTGTCTTTCCGGGAAGGTTACGGATTCGAGACTACGGTCAAGAGCGACGCCG
>JALHSX010000168.1 GCA_022865445.1 Thermoplasmata archaeon
CTTGCTCTCAGGGTCCGACTTGGTGTAGTATATCACCCCTATGATTATCCCCACTATGAAGATCAGGAACGACAGGATGTAGAACAGAATCTTCATCCCCTCGCTGATCTGAGGCTGTGCCATCTGTGGGGCCATCTGCACTCTGAAGTCGTGCCCGCAATATGGACACACATTCGCATCCCATGCTATGGCCCTGCCACAGCCGACGCAATTCCTAGTCCCTGACGAACTTGACGCCATTATCATTCACCCTCCATTTCTGAAGTGCGGGACCACCCCGCATATTCGGCCCATGGATGAGCCAGCACATTATTAAATGATTGCTGAGGAGGGCCGCCTTTTCACCTGCGGAGTCCTGATTTGAGGATTCCCTAGCTAGCTTCCTGAGAAACCTCTTTCTCACGAATGGTTTGTGGCTCCGAAGGAACCGGTTTCGGCTTGGCTCTGTCCTCCCCGATCACGAAAAGGAAGTGCGCGAACAGAAGCGCGAGCACAAAGCCAGCTAGAGTTCCCGTTGCGAGGCGCAGCGGATTGGTGGACTCATAGGATGACACAAGCTGAAGGCCGCCATCAATCGCTATGGGGACGAGCCCGACCAGAACTAGGACAGGATGTATCTTCCATCTGACGAATGTGGCGAAGCCGAATCCGAGGACCAGGCCGAGGAACAGCCCGACATCTCTCGCGCAGAACGGCATCTGGTTGCCATTCAAGAAGTAACTTCGATTGGCAAGCTGGTGGCATTCGGCGTCTCCCAGCCAATAAATCGCATGCGGCAAGGGATTGAGGCTCTTGAAATGATACTCATTCTCGTGGCCTCCGATCACGCCGGAGAGATCCAGCAAAGTGTTCGGGTGAACCATGAAGGGAGACATCACTACTAGCGCGAGCCAAACGGAGGAGAGCGTGAGCAGCGCGAGAACGACCCTAGAGGTGATCTTCGGGAGCCTCATCGACACCGCTAGCACGAGGCCCCTTAATCTTATTTTTCTATTACAGCCGAGGCATAACCGACCACGTCCCGCATAGGCTGGACGTCGCCGGAAGTGGCGTACTTCAAGACGGTTGCCTTGCCCCCTGCGCATGCAGTCAGCGTTGCCATGACTGGCCCGTAGCCGCACATGGAAATATCCTCGTCGCGGACAACGTCGAACAGTCTCTTCGGGTCCATCGCCCTGATGGCTTCCAGGGCCAGCCCATCCTTTCTCTTGGCCGTTTCCTTACTGACGTAGTGGGACATGTCCGTCGAGGCTATGACGACGACATCCTTGCCCTTGACGGCGTCCCTGATCGTCTTGCCGACCGAGACAGCAGACTCGTAGTCCTGGAACCCCATGCATATCGGGACGAACCTGATGTCCGATGATAGGTACTGCAGGAACGGAAGCTGGACTTCGATCGAGTGCTCTCTCCTGTGCGCCTCATCGTCCTCGTCCACAAGGTCCTTCCGGATGGCCTTTGCGAGCTCGTGGTCAATCTTGACCACGCCGAGAGGAGTCTCGAAATCCTGGGTCGTAATAGCCAGACCGGAGCCGCGACCGGTGTGGTTGGGACCCAGGATGACGAAAGTCTTCGGAAGGCCGTCTTCCGCTATCCTGTAGTACAGGTGTGCGGCAATCATGCCCGAGAAGACATATCCAGCATGCGGAGCCACCCCTCCAAGGACTCGGCGCTTTGCGGACCCGATCTTCGGTAGCTTCCCAGGACCGAGGGGGCCGAGAAAGCATGATTCGATCTGATTCCTCAGAGATCGCTCATCACCGGCGTAGAACATGCCTGCGACACTAGGATGCCTCATGTCTCTCCTAACCCGTAGAAGTGGATGGCATCGGGCCACCAATAGCCTTTCGGATTCACCCGACAAAAGACGATGAAACCGTCTCACCTAGAGAGACGCCTC
>JALHSX010000169.1 GCA_022865445.1 Thermoplasmata archaeon
CCCCTATGCGCCACCATATCTTTTACGCAATGATTTGAACCCCCGGTCTACTTGAAACCGTACTGCATCAGTCGAGCATAGCGACTCAGCCATCTAATCGCCTTGAGAGGCGGCCGCATGATAGCGGCGCTCTTGGCCCAATGGCTCATTCTCGCCGATCGGGAAGTCTGCATCTGGCGCAGAGCTTTTGCGATAAATTTATAGTCGGGACCCTCTATCTTGGGCTCGATCCGTCCTCTCATGTAGTAGATCTCTTCTGAGCTCTTCCTCAGGTCCACGCACTTGTCGGCGAGCTCGCTCCCGGGGTAGGGAGTGAAGACGGAGGTGCTGACGATGTCCGGCTCCATCTTCTTGACCATGTCCAGGGTTCTCATGACGGCGGCTGAGGACTCACCGGGGAGACCGACCATGATGTTGGACCAGACCTTGATGCCAAGACCCTTCAGTATCATCGTCGACTCGATATTCTGCTCCACCGTCGTGCCCTTCTCAAGGGAATTCAACACCTCGTTGTCGCCCGACTCATGACCGATCAGCATGCCGATGAGGCCAGCGTCCCTCATGGTTTTTATGAGGTCGACGTTATCTACGATGTTGTCCGCCCTCCCCTGGCACAGCCACTTCAAGCCCAGTGGCCTGATCCTCTCGCAGAACTCCTCGACGTAACTGGGCGAGCAGGTGAAGCAGTCGTCGTCTACCATGAACGATCTCAAGTTCAACTTCTCGAGCTCGCTTATCACCGAATCGACCGGGCGGAACCTCAACCTGCTGCCGAACAGAATCCGCTCCGCCGGCTGGCAGAACGTGCACTTGTATGGACACCCCCTGGCTATCATCACAGAGGCCGTCGGCTCCTCGACCCACGCCAGCGGCTTCTCGGCAATCTTGAAGAGATTCCTATCGATCGGCGCGAGCTCGCCAAGATCAGGTGAGACCCCCTTGACTACTCCGCGTCCCTCCTCGCCCTCCAGTATCTTCCAGAATGTAATCTCACCCTCTCCCTGCACCAGCCAATCGCATTCCGGCAAATCCCGCGGGCATACCGTCGGGTGGATGCCTCCCACGGCAATACCCAGGTCGGGTCGCGCCTTTTTCGTGAACGAGACGAGCTCCTTCGTGTAGCCCACGAAGGCAGAAAGGACCGAGAAACCAATTACTTCGGATTCGGTATCGCGGATGATCCGCAGAGCCTTTCGCATGCTGCACACACGGCCGTCTATCAACTCAATCTGATGGCCTCGTCGTATACATTCGGTGGCGATGTGCCCTATTCCATGAGGTATGTGCGCCTCGCCCGGGCCCGAAACATAAGGATGGAAAGCGGGCCAGACAAGAGTCGCCTTCATTTCATTCCCCCGTAGACAAGATCGAGCCCGGCGGACGAGCAACCGTCCCACCAAGCGGAGGCTCGGTTAATTATTTGTACTCAAGCCACAGCTCTTTGAACAATCGCACTTTACAGTAGACGGTCTCTACACGCTCTTTGAGATGGTTGACGAACGCCGCGACGCGCAGTCCGGTCTTTTCCACTTTTTTCAAATCGCTCGTGGTGATGTCTTCAAGGTAGCCCCTGTAGCTCAAGCCTGGCTCTCCATCCCTAGGGAATCTCGAAAGCCGTTCCTGAAAACTAGGCCGGAAACCCTTGAGGAATAATACCCTATCAACAATACAAAACCTTCCCCCGAAGGCGAGTCGAAATAACGTGTGATTATCGCAGCCGGTCCATTCCTTTCCCCTCCTGTTTACGCCGTTGTACCATCCCCCCACTTCCTCTAGCGCTTGCCTCCTGATCACCCCGAGCAGCATGTTTCCCTTACACCGGCCACTAACAAGGAAGCTGATCGACCGACGGAATACGTCTTGCGGCCCCGAAAAAGGAAGGAGGCTCCTCGAGCCGCGCTTCTCTCCCGTCGATCGGTTAACATAATCCTGCTGGCTGAAGGCGAGAACGGCATCCGGTTGATCCCTCAATGCCTCTACGAGACATTCGACGAATTCCGGCTCCCAGAGATCGTCGTGAGCCGCCCACATGAACAGTTCCCCTCGAGCCATTCCCAGGACTCTGTTGAAGTTATTGATCAATCCGATGTCCTGTTCGTTCCTGGAATATCTTACTCTCCGGTCCTGCCGCTCGTATTCCTTGCAGATATCTCCAGTACGATCGGTTGACGCGTTGTCAGAAATTATCAATTCGAAATTCCCATAGGTCTGACCCAGTAATGACGCCAGCGCATCACCGACCGCCTCTTCTCCGTTACGAACCGGAATGCCGATCGTCACCAGTTCTCCTTTTTCCGGAACTGATTGCACCGTAGATACTCCCCCCCGTCATCGGTTCGGATTGATGGCTTGATGCAACCCCACTGATGGAAACTCGGCCCTGCTGCAACGGACAGGGCCGTCTCATCGTCTTCTTCTCCTAGCCCAAGTTTACCGAGTTACACCTCAGAGCATCGGCCGGAACTCAACAAATCGCTTAACGACGTCAATTATAGCAGGTAATCCGACGAGCTTTCTTACGATCGACGGCCTATGAGAAGCAGCCTAACGGCCCGCCGTCAAGCCTGCCTCATTGACCGATATCCGAAATATCCCTCTATCGGGTCTGTGTATAGGTTCAGAAACATAGATGAACACCCCATATACTTGCTTTGCACAAGTAAGCGAAGCAAGGAGATTTTCAAATGAAATGCCATACCGGCACTTCAAGTATCTACCACAGAAGGCTTCCCGAGCAATGGAAAC
>JALHSX010000170.1 GCA_022865445.1 Thermoplasmata archaeon
ATGCGCTACGCTAGAGAGGAACTCCCGACAGCTGAGGAGTTTTGCTCGTATTGCATCGACCGCGGGCTCTGCCCGTACGAGATCAGCAAGATGCATATGCCTGCCGCGGACGTTGTCACCGCGCCATACCTCATGTTCTTCGACGAGTTCATCCGCTACGCCTTGCTTGACTGGATGGCCTGCTCGCTCCAGGACATAGTGTTGGTCGTCGACGAAGCTCACAATCTGCCGTCATATGCGCGCGAGCTCGAGTCTGCAACGCTCAGCGAGGTCGCCCTGAGGCTTGCAGAGAAAGAAGTCGATGAGTTCGGCGATCCCGAAGTCGCGGACGGCATCAGCCTGGATGACTTCGTGCTGATGATCGAGGATGTCCTGGACAAGGCGGTCGATGAGTATCTCATCGACGAGGACGGAATCATCCCGCAGTCCCATCTCGAAGAGGAGTTGATGTTCGGCACCCATCTAACAAGCAGAGGCTTGAGCGGGCTGCTCTTCCAAGCGTCGAATTTCGGTGAGATGGTTCGCGACCACAGAAAGCTGGCGGGAAGACTTCCGAGGTCCTATGTACATGGAACGGCCCGTTTTCTGACGTTCTGGCAGAACCTTGAGGAGAGCGAGTACGTCAAACTCGTCACCAAGTACGAGGATGCGAAGGCGTTCGAGGCGTATTGTCTCGATTCCGCAATAGCCTGCAAGCCGATAGCCGAGTGCCATTCGAGCGTCCACATGTCAGGAACCCTGAAGCCGCTCGAGGAATACCGGGACTCGATCGGCCTCTCCAAGGACGCTCGCCTGGCAGACATCCCCTCGCCGTTCCCGCCCGAGAACAGGCTGGTCCTGTTCGTCGACGACGTCTCGACCAAGTACGAGGACATCGAACGAGACGATTCGATGATAGACAGGATAGGGGACCGGGTGTCGGACCTGATCTCGAAGATACCCAGGAGCACCATCGTGTTCTACCCTTCGTACGCGCTCATGGAGAAGATATCGTCGAGGACGAGGCTCGCATCGGGCGGGAGAAGCGTGTACTTCGAGAGGCGGGGCATGGACCAGGGATACTTCATGAAGATGGTGAACGACTTCAAACTCGCCCCTGGAAAGGCGTTGCTCCATGCGATCGCTGGGGGCAGGGTCAGCGAAGGGGTCGACTTTCCAGGCGCGGAGATGGAGCTAGCGGTCATTGCCGGCATCCCGTACCCGAAACCGACCGCGAAACAGCGGGCCTTCCAACACTTCTGCGAGCTCAGGTTCGGCAGGGGGTGGGAGACCGCGGTCAAGGCGCCCACTGCGAGGAAGCTGCAGCAGGCAGTCGGGAGGCTGATAAGGAGCGATACCGACAGGGGCGTCGCCCTCGTGCTGGACAAACGAGCCGTCCATTTCCTTGACACGCTCAGCGCAAGGAGGACCAGCGACCCGGTGAGCGACATCGAGGAGTTCTTCTCTTCCGAGCCGAACATCGCCCCGCTCGCGGTGCAGAAGGAAAACGCAAGAAGAGGGCTCCAGCTGTAGCGGCGCCGTCCATGCGTTTCAATTAATACGGAGTTCTGCAATACAGCCAGCGATGACCCCGACCGAGGCAGCTCTTGCGGGCCTGTGGCTGATGCTGCCCGCCCTTATCCCCAATTCCGCAGCCGTCCTCTTCGGAGGGGGCGCGCCGATGGATCTGGGGAAGAGCTGGAGAGGGAAACGGATCCTGGGCGACGGCAAGACCTGGAGAGGATTCATGGGAGGGGCAGCGTCGGGAACGGCGATCGGTGTGCTGCAGATCGCCCTAGCACCCGTTCTGGGCATCGACAGCACATGGGGATTCGGCGATTGGCCATGGTCCCTGTGTGTCGTGCTCAGCCTGGCTTTCGGCTCCATGATCGGGGACAGCGTGGGATCGTTCGTGAAGCGCAGGCTTGACCTAGGCCGAGGGGTCAAGGCGCCCATCTTGGACCAGTACAACTTCGTCATAGGTGCTATTGTCCTCGCAATTGCCTTCCAGAGCGGTTGGTTCTTTGACCACTACATCAGCGGCAACGGTATCTACGGCCTCATCCTGTTCCTGATCGTGGTTCCGCTCCTCCACAGAGTCGTGAACATCATAGGTTATAAGTTGGGAAAAAAGGATGTGCCATGGTAGGAAGGGAGATCTTGCTGAAGCAGCTGTTGAAGGACATGAAGGTCGTTCAGACGGGCGAGTTCATTCTAGCATCCGGAAAGAAGAGCAACTACTTCGTGAACATCAAGCGCGCGAGCACAAACCCACAGGTGCTGCGCGAGATAGGCAAAGCGATGGCGCCTTACGTCGGCGAGGCCAAGATCGCGGGAATGGCATTGGGGGCAGTCCCTCTGGCCGTCGCGGTTGCCCTGGAGACGAACAGGCCATTCGTCATGGTCAGGAAAGAACCGAAAGACCACGGGACCAAGGATCTCATTGAAGGCGAGGTCCTGCCAGGCGAGAAGTTCGTCATCGTCGAGGATGTCGCAACGACCGGGGGATCGACCATGAGAGTGGTTTCAGCGCTCAGAGAGAAGGGCGCGAATGTGTCGAAGGCGGTTGTTGTCGTCGACAGACAGGAGGGTGCCAGGGAGATGCTGATGGAGCACGGAATAGAGCTCATCTCCTTGTTCACGGCAAAGGATCTGGCATGACCTGCGGCAGGATAGACTTAGGGTGTACGAAGTGCCGTCTCTCAGAGAAGCGGACGCGCGTGGTGCCAGGAGTTGGTCCTCGCAGCTCCGGAATCGTGTTCATCGGGGAGGCGCCCGGCAAGGACGAAGACCTGAAGGGTGAGCCGTTCATTGGGAGGTCTGGAAAGCTGTTTGACCTGGCACTGGAAGAAACAGGCGTCCGAAGGACACAGGTCTACATCTCCAATCTGGTCATGTGCCGACCACCCAGCAATCGCCGGCCCAGAAAGGACGAGATCAGGACCTGCACTTCGCTATACCTGGAACATGATATGGCAGAGATCTCACCCCAGGTTGTGTGCGCGCTCGGCCAGACGGTTGCCGAGCATTTTCTTGGTCAGAAGCGCAATATGAAGGATATGGTTGGGCGGGAGTTCGAATTGACCGTTGCCGGCCGGAAGACGAGGCTGTTCGTGGCCTATCATCCTGCTGCATGCCTATACCAAAGGAAGAACCTCGCGAAGTTCAAGGATAGCATCAGATCCAGTCTGGAAGCGGCTGGCCTCGTTCAGAGGACCGCTCGGCAATGAAATGTTATTTTAGCCAGTTCGCACTAATACTGGTTGGTCAACTACCACCGGATAAATCCAGTGGCTTGCACTTCCAGTTTTCGTTAAGGGGGTGGTCCCCCATAGGACGCCCATTTCTGGGAACGGAGCGCGATTGGTTGGTTGACTTCAGGGATGCCGCCCCTCAGATACCGGCACGGTATCAGCAGCCTGCTCCCGCAGGAAGGCTTCATAGACATTTTATCCGCCCCGTCATCGCTGACGACTTGCCCGTAGGAGCTACGAGAGTGGATTGTCTGAGGAATACATATATCTGGCGCTCCAATTCCTCCCTCCAATGAATTGGAGGGTCTCCTTGGAGACGGTTTTATGACCTGGGCGCGGCGGACCATAGTATCGTTTGTACTGTTTTCAATCACAGTGGGCCTCTTTCCAATCGCTGGCGGTTCAGCTGACAGCTTCCGCGCCGACACGACATGGACGGTAATGATCTACATGGCGGATGACACGAGCTCCCCGCTCCCTTGGGAGGACAACATAAACTCGATGGAGGCCGCGACACAGGCCCCAGGCACCAGCATCCTGGCACTAGTGGACCTTCCCGGCATCGGCAACTCCCAGATCCTGAAGATCACCCATGACCCGAATCCGCAAACCGCGACTATCGTCTCCCCTGCCATCGACGACGGCGGAGCAGTCATCCCATCCGATCACGAGGTGAACATGGCCTCTGCAGCCACCCTGCAGGCGTTCATCACATTTGCTGTCGAAAGGTATCCCGCCGCTCGCACGATGCTCGTTCTGTGGGGACACGGTGATGGCTGGCGCGGGCTGTGCCCCGATGGTTCCGACATCCTAACTCTTCCGGAGCTTGGGTCAGCGCTGGCGTCGGCGACCGCAGCGATGGGCAGAGGACTCGACATCGTCGCCGTTGACTCTTGCGCTGGGGCGACTTTCGAGATGATCTACGAGCTGTCCGGCCATTCAGATTTCCTCGTGGCATCCGAGAACAATGTGCCGTCTCAAGGCTTGCCCTACACTCGGATCATGAACGGACTCGCGGCCGAAACCGGACAGAGTGCGGAACGATTCAGCTCGGAGATCGTCCGAGACTACATCGAATCGGCTTGGACCGGTTCGCCATATTCCACAACGATGGTTGCGTTCAATCTCTCTTCTATGCAGCTTGTATTCGATCATCTCTCGACCCTCGCCAGCACAGGCAGCAAGTACGAGAGGATATTCCACTCAGCCCTCAATGATGCTCTAGCATCGGCCGAGCACTACGACACGGAATGGTACGTGGATTTTGGGGACTTCATGGACGAACTCCAGGGTCAGGACCAAATGCCCCTCGAGATAAGGACGCTTGCGATAGAGACTGCTCTGGCATACGATGCGAGCATCGCCAGTTTCGCCAAGTTCGACAATCCCGACCCTGCTGATGGCATACACGTAGTACACGCAAGTGGAGCGGTGATCTACGCGCCAAGTGGTGGGTTCCCGGACGTCCCCTATGAAGCCCTGGGCATCGCGGGGACACCTTGGTACGATTTCGCGGTAGCCTCGCGAAGGACGGTCTTCACAAGCGACAGAGTGCTCGGACCGACTCTGAGCTACGCGGACTCGTCTACAGACAATGACGATCTCTCGGATTCTGTTGAGCTCATATGGCCCGCGAGCCATTCGAGCGTCGAGGCGTGGGTTTTTAGGCTGGAACCCGGAGGATATGTCTTGTGCGAGAGAGTGGCCTCGACTGCCCAGTCTCTTGGGGTATCTGGTTATCTCGGCCACTTGCTGATTGCCGCGAGCGCATCGGACGACGGCGTTGCGGTCTCCTACGACGAGCTCATTGTCACGCTCTACGGGACGGGCGGCATAACGATCCTCGTAATGAGGGATGGCAGGCTGTCGCAGAGTGCTTATGATGTGCGAGTGACTGGAGAAAACTACGTCAGGTCCTCCGCCGCATCGAACGGAATCCTCAGGATGAACATCTCGATCCCCACCGACTTGGGGATCGGGGACATGATCATCGTCGAGATCTTGGACCCGGGGTCAGACACGGTGTTGGGTACCATGTATGTAGTCGTGCAGCCGATTGACACGACGGTCGAGGTCGAAGTGTTCTCGCAAGAGGGGACTGGTTCGGGGTTCATCCTGCTGGCGTTCTTCTCAATACTGCCGGGGCTGCTGATCCTCCTCTTCGCGGCAATGATGTACTGGGACCTCGTCAAGAAGAAGAGTGAATGAATTCAGAATCTCTTCCTGAAGAGGTACTTCAGATTGCCAAGGCCGTCGTTCCACGAGTTCAGCTTCACATCGCCAAGCCTTGGGCGGTAGGTTATCGGCACTTCGGCCGCTCGCGATTTCTTGAAAGCCTCGATCTTGATCTCCTCGGAGAGAGCCATCCAGTCGCTTTCCAGCACGAGATCCTTCAGGATCGATTTCCTGAATACCCACATGCCACTCTGCGAATCCTTGACCTTGACCCTGAACAGTAGACGAGCGGTGGCAGAGAGGACCCAGTTGCCGAACCTGTGCTTCGCCCCCATCGCGCCTTTCTGGATGCTCGCAAACCTGTTGGTCGTGATGAAGTCCAAGTCCCTGCTTTCAAGCATGTCGAGTAGCGATGGTATCTCTGATGCAGGGTATGTCATGTCCGCGTCGAGGGTTGCCAGGAACTCCCCGCTCGCCTTCTCGAATCCTGTCTTGTAGGCCCTGCCGTAGCCGCGCCTGGGCTCGTCCACCAAGACGGCACCGCGCTCAACCGCGATCTCCCTTGTCCGGTCCTTCGAGTTTGTGTCTACCACCAGTATCTCGTGTGGTCTCGCCCCGAGGGCCCTGTTCACCTCATCGATCACTAGGCCTATGCTCCCCTCCTCGTTCATAGTTGGGATGATGACAGACACCTTGCCCTTTTCCAACGGATCATCTCCCGGGGAACACGAGTCGGAACCGCCTGGCTTTCTTGCCTGCAGGCGGCTGATAGGGCGAAATCTCGTAGAACTTGCAGACGAGGTAGCCGAGGACCGCGAACAAGAGCCTGGCCAGTGCCCACAAGGACTTCGACGTCTCTATCAGCCTCTGAGGCTTGTAGCTGGACCACAGCGGACCGTGTTTCATTGTCAGCTGCTTTCTCCCCCAGCCGTTCCAGAAGGCCTGCTTGAAGAACTTGATGAAGCTCTCCTTCATCCTGTGGTAGACTATGGCGTCCTCGTTGTATCCGAGCCCGTAGCCCAAGGAGACAGCCCTGTAATTCATATCTATGTCTTCCGCTGTGACGAACCAAGGGTCGAACCCGACCACATCGTCCAGAACCTTTCGTTTCCAGGCCATGTTGCCACTGGGGTAGGATATGTCCATCCCTCGGTGGTAGAGCTCGATGCGGTCGAGTTCCTGGAACGCGTGATAGCCGATATTGATGGTCTTTCCAGCTGCGATGTCGTGGTCCTTCAGGGTCTTTCTCAGCTCTTTGAGCCAGAACGGGTTCGCGATACAGTCGCCGCCGATGGTGGCGATCGCGTCCCCTTTCGCTTTCATGATCCCGAAGTTGGTGCTCTCGCCGCGTGAGCCCGCCCTGTGATACAGCTGGACCTCCGGGTGTGTCTCATGTACTTCCTGATGATGGGCGTGGTGCCGTCCCAGCTGCCAGCATCGACGATGACTATCTCGAAAGGCTGCTCCTGGGTGACCAGGCTGTCAAGAAGATCCCTTATGTGGCGCTTCTCGTTCAGGAGATTCAGGACGATGCTAATCATCATGGTATTGATGCCTTCTGGAAACGCTTGTCCCATATTATGACTTTCATGTACCGCTGGCCTATTGCCGGTGAGCCGGTCCGTAGCCTATCCCCAAGTAGCGCGCTCCTGCTTCTCTGACCGCCTCGGGTTCAAGACATCTGCGTCCGTCAACTATCACGGCCTGTCTCATCTTGGAGAACTCATTTCTCCCCAGTTTCTTGAACTCTGGCCAATCCGCCTGGACGATGCAGCCGTCCGCACCTTTGAGACACTCAGCTGCGGACCGCGCGTACTCAATCGTCGGCATGATCTTGATGAAGTTGTCCATGGCCATGGGATCGAATGCGACCACTCTCGCGCCCCTGGCCAGCAGCTCGATCACGAGGGGGAGAGCACGGGTCTCCCTGATATCGTCGACGCCGCCTTTGAATGAGAGCCCAAGGACCGCGACCCGCTTGTCTTTGACTGGACCGATCGCTGTCTCCAGAAGTCCAATGCCCTCAATCGGCTGACGGCTGTTTATCGCAAGAAGAGCAGAGAGCAATCTGGAGTCGTATCTCTCGGAGCGGGCCTTGTCCTTCAAGGCCTTGACGTCCTTCGGGAGGCAACTTCCTCCAAATCCTAGACCAGGCTTCAGGAACAACGGCCCTATCCTTGGGTCCATGCCCGCGGCCTTCAAAACAGGTCCTGAATCTATCCCGAACCTGACACACATGTTCGCGATCTCGTTGGAGTACGATATCTTCGTCGCGAGGAACGCGTTGGAGGCGTACTTGATCATCTCGGCAGACCTCAGATCCGTTCTGAACCTCGGCGAATCGATGGGTCTGTAGAGCTTCATGAGAACATCCCCAGAACGCCTGCAAGCCGAACCCACGACAATCCTGGAGGGTTCCATGCTGTCTTTGAGAGCGCTCCCTTCTTGAAGGAATTCGGGGTTCATGCAGAGGCCGAAGTCGACCCCCGACTTCTTCCCAGATGTTATCTCGAGGATGGGTTGTACCACCGAGTCCGTAGTCGATGGGACGACGGTGCTCTTCATGACTATGACCTTGTAGTCTCTGCACTTGCGCAGAGCCTTTCCCACGCTTTTGGTCGCGGCCTTGACAGGGCGAATGTCGATGCGCCCCGAGGGCATCGAAGGTGTCTGAACGCAGATGAAAACGATGCTCGAGTCCGCGACAGCCGAGACCACATCCTCCACGGCCTTCAGTTTTCGGGTCCTCACGAGCTTCGCGAGCTCCTTCTCAAGGGGAGGTTCGTAGAAAGGCAGCTTTCCTGAATTCACCATCTTGACTCGAATCTCATCAATATCGGCGCAGACGACGCTATGGCCGAGCTTTCCGAACATGACCGCCGTGGCGAGCCCGACATAGCCGGCGCCTATGACGCATATCCTCATCGGCCCTTGAACTGGCTGGACTGATAATAACCCTTCTGCTCCCCCATGTCGAAGTCCCAGGAAAGAGTTATATTCACCCCAACCCTTCAATCGCAAGATGAAGGTCGTTATCCCCGCCGCAGGTCTCGGAATACGGTTCCTGCCAGCGACGAAGGCGCAGCCCAAGGAGATGCTGCCCGTCGTCGACAAACCCGCCATACAATACGTTGTCGAAGAAGCGGTCGCGTCGGGAATGACGGACATAATAATCATCACGGGAAGAGGCAAAAGGGCGATCGAGGACCACTTCGACAAGTCCTACGAGCTGGAGCACAGACTCAGGGAATCTGGCAACTCTGAGGCTCTATCCGAGGTCCAGAGGATCGCGTCGATGGCCGACATCTTCTACATCAGGCAGAAGGAACAGCTTGGACTCGGACATGCGATCCTTTGCGCGAAGAAGCACGTCGGGAACGAGCCGTTCGCGGTCATGCTTGGAGACGACATCGTGGTGAACGAACGGCCATGCATCGGCCAATTGGTTGATGCCTTTGAAGACATGGGGTCATCGGTGGTTGGCGTCGAGCAAGTCCCGAAATCCAGGATCCACAGGTACGGTGTCATAAAGGGCAAAAGGGTCAAAGACGAGATCTACAAGGTCGAAGACCTTGTGGAAAAGCCCTCGCCGGAGGAGGCGCCCTCGGACCTCGCGATAATCGGAAGATACGTGTTCGAGCCGGACATATTCACATTCCTCGAGAAGATAGGCCCTGGCAAGGGCGGGGAGTACCAGCTCACGGACGCGATGAGGCTCCTCTGCCACAAGAAAGGGCTCTACGGCCTGCGTTTCAAGGGCAGGCGGTTCGACATAGGGAGCAAGGCCGATTGGGTCAAGGCGACGATCGCCCTGAGCATGGATCGAAAGGACCTCGCGGACGAGCTGAGGGACATCCATGATATGTTCGACAAGAAGCGCTGATGCTTGGACTAGCCACCAATGTTTTCGCCAACGCCATAATCTATTATAGCTACATCGGGATTCCGCAGTCAGAGGTCCTATCCTTGAAGTTGATGGCCAAGTACTACAGGATAGAAGATGCGGATATCGGAGAAGACACCATAGTCAGAGACTATGTCAATCTCTACGGCTGCAAGATCGGCAGGGGCAGCAGGATAGCGGCCTACGCCGAGATACAGCGCGGGGTCACAATAGGCGACAGGTGCAAGATCGAGGCGTTCGCGTTCATACCGACGGGCGTGACGATAGAGGACGAGGTCTTCATCGGACCGCACGCGTGCTTCACCAACGACAAGGTGCCCAAAGCCGTGGGCGACTGGGAGGTGATTCCGACGCTGGTTAAGAAAGGCGCGTCGGTAGGCGCCAACGCGACCATAGTCTGCGGAGTGACAATAGGCGAGAACGCGCTCATAGCCGCTGGAGCCGTGGTCACCAAGGACGTCCCGGCGAATGCGATCGTTGCGGGAGTTCCGGCCAAGAAGATCGGCTCGAGAGGAAAGGGCAAGACAAAGCCAAACAAAGGAAGGGGTAAGAGATGAAAGTTCCAATCGCCCAGCCAGTCATGACAGAGAAGATGATCGAGGCCGCTGCGAACGCCTTGAGGAATGAGAGGCTGACGCTCGGCGAGAGCGTCTTCAAGTTCGAAGAGGCCTTCGCGAGGATGTGCGGCACGAAGCACGCCATAGCCGTAAGCTCGGGGACAGCAGCGCTCCAACTTTCACTGCAGGCCCACGGGGTCAAGGCCGGGGACAGGATCGTCGCACCGGCCATGTCATTCGTCGCAACAACCAATGCGTTCGTACCCTTCGGGGGAGTGCCTGGCTTTGCCGAAGTGTCGGAGAAGGATTACACCCTCGACCCGGCGAAGCTGAAGGCTGCGCTCGACAATAAGACCAAGGCTGTGATCCCGGTACATCTGTACGGCCATGTCGCGATGATGGACGAGATCAACGACGTCGCCAGGAAGAACAACCTCGTGGTCATCGAAGACGCGTGCCAGGCGCACGGCGCTGTCTACAAGGGCAAGAAGGCGGGGAACCTGGGAAACGCTGGATGCTTCTCATTCTACCCCACCAAGAACATGCACGTGGGCGGCGACGGCGGCATGATCACCACCAACGACGACAAGGTCGCTGACGCCTGCTCCCGGATGAGGCACTGCGGCCGCAAGAAGGGGAGCAACTACGAGCACGACATAATAGGATACACTTACAGGCTCAATTCGGCCAATGCGGCGATCGGCATCGAGCAGCTCAAGATGCTGCCCGAGTGGAACGACAAGAGGCGCGCTGCGGCCAGGATTTATGACGAGATGCTCAAGGGTGTCGGGGACCTTGTGCTTCCGCCTACCCCAACAAGCGACGTCACTCCGGTCTACCACCTGTACACCTTGAGGACCAAGAAGAGGTACGAGCTGAAAGCGCACCTCGATAGCAAGGGCGTGGGAGTCGGCCTCAACTACGAGATACCGATACACCTGCAGCCTGTCTACAAGGAGATGTTCGGGTTCAAGGAGGGCCTGCTGCCAGTGACAGAGAAGTGCTGCAGGGAGGTCATTGCCATCCCGATGTTCGCTGACATCTCTTCCGAGCAGATCAAGTATGTAGTGGACTGCGTCAAGGAGTTCTACGGGTAGATTCGCATGGCAAAGTACAATGTTGGAGTGATAGGCGTCGGATACTGGGGCAGGAAGATCGTCGACGAGTATTCCAAAGTCGAGGAAGTCAACCTCATCGGGGTCTCGGACCTGGATGAGAAGAACCTCGCGTTCTGCAACGAGAAGTACGGGGTCAAGAACGGCTACTCGGACTACAAGCAGCTCCTTGCTCAGAAAGAGCTCCACGCGGTCAATATCTGCACGCCGAACCAGATGCACTACAGGATCACGAAAGATGCTCTTGAGGCCGGAAAGAACGTCCTGGTCGAGAAGCCCATCACCCTGAACTCGAAGGAAGGCAAGGAACTCGTCGACCTGGCCCAGAAGAAGAAGCTGACTTTGTCCGTCGGCCACATATTCAGATTCAACAACGCGCTGACAGAGATCAGGCGGATGATCAAGGAAGAGAACTACTTCGGCAAGCTGTTCCTGATAGAATGCGACTGGCTCAACCTAGAAAAGGCATTCCCGGACAGGGACGTCTTGTTCGACCTCGCGCCCCACATGTTCGACATCCAGAACTATCTGACCGACCAGTGGCCGGTCGAGATAAGCTGCATGGGCGGGCCGTTCAGGCGAAAGGACGGAGAGGAGACCGCATACGTTGCGGCGAAGTTCAAGGACGGCATGATCGCCATGTCGAACATAAGCTGGCTCGTTCCGAAGAAGACGAGGCAGATATTCATCGCTGGCGAGTCTAGATCCGCTCTGATCGATGCCGTCGCTCAGAAGATAACGGTCTACGAGAGCGGCTACACGAAGGATCTCCCGATCCACCCGAACAACACGATCAGGGACGAGCTAGTGCACTTCGTTAAGTCGTTCAGCGACCCAGCAACCGAGACGAGGAACAGCGGCACTATCGGCGTGAGGACGGTTGAGCTGATCGAGGCTGCCAAGAGGTCGATGCGCGAGGGAAAGGTCATCAAGGTCTGACCTGGCACAAGGATGCCATTTTATAGCCGCCCCGTGGATTCACTCGACAATGCCATCAACTCTGATGCTCCTGACAAACCCCTACAGGCCCGACCCACGGGTATTCAGGGAGGCGAGGGCGCTAATCAGACGCGGTGCAAATGTCCAGCTGATCGCGTGGGACAGGGACGGCGGCCTGCCCGAACGCCGAGAAGAGGATGGTGTCGATGTCACTCGCCTCGGCCCCAGATGCCCGTTCAGGTCGGCGGGCAAGGTGATCTCACGCCTGCCGAGGTTCTGGTTCAGGGCACTCAAGGTATCCAGGAAGATGCGGTTCGACATAGTGCACTGCCATGACTTCGATACCCTTCCTCTGGGGATGATCATATCCAAGCTCAGGCGCAAGCCACTCCTCTACGATTCGCACGAGCTCTACTCAGCAATGATTGAGAAGGACGTGGGCAGAGTCGCGAGACTGGTCTGGATTCTCGAGAAGGCGATGTCCAAAAGGGCGGACGAGATCGTGACCGTCAACGAGACGCTGGCGGAGAAACTCTCGGTTGGAAGGACAAAGACCGCCAGGATAGTCACAAACAGCCCGGACACGGGAGTCCTAGATGGGACCGATGCCAAACAGATAAGGGAGAAGTACGGCCTGCGAGGGTTCGTCATATCCTACCTCGGCTCTCTCGAGCCAGGCAGGTTCGTGGAGGAGCTCGTATCATCAGTCGAACCCTCGGGGAAGGTGAGCTTGGCGATCGGAGGGAACGGGACACTCATGCCCGTGGTGGAGAGGGCAAGCAAGGGCAACTCGGCGGTCAAGTTCCTGAGCACAGTCGGCACAGATGAGGCCCTCAGAATCACATGGGCCAGCGACCTTGTGATAGCGATGCTCGATCCGACCAACCCGAACTACAAAGCCAGCATGCCGGTGAAGATCCTGGACGCGATGGCCTGCGGCCGTCCGTTCGTCACCAGCCAGGGGCTCGACATCGCCAAGCGCGTCGCGGAGGTAGGATGCGGGTTCGTGATCCCCTACGACAAGGAGGCGTTCAAGGAGACACTGAAGAAGGCGGAGGGGGCTCCGAAGCTCCTGCTCGAGATGGGCCGGAAGGGCAAGGAGCACTACGACAAGGAGCTATCATGGGAGAGGAGCCAGGAGGAGATTTTCAAGGCCTACGCGGCCTTGGTCGGCGATTTCTAGTCTGCGGCTGGGACGAAGTATTATATACTCTGGAACGCATTTTATTCCCCGTCCGACACATGTCGGACTTCATGGGATGGGATGCAGAGAACAGCATTTAGGCTACGTTTCAGTCACGCCACGTTTTCGCATCCCATTCGGAGTGGGATCCGATGTATCTAAGGGAAATCGAGCTCGAGAACTTCAAGTCTTTTGCGAGGAAGACCAGAATCCCCCTGTTAGAGGGCTACACCGCGGTAACGGGACCCAACGGCGCGGGGAAATCGAACATCTCTGATGCTATCCTGTTCGTCCTTGGCCCGAAGAGCTCGAGGGTCATCAGGGCGGGGAAGCTCACTGACTTGATATTCAACGGCGGGAAGGACAAGAAGGCCGCTAAGGAGACGACCGTCAGTCTCGTATTCGACAACACTGACCGCCTCATACCGATCGACTCCGAGAAGGTCAAGCTCACCAGGGTCGTGCGCGTGTCCGACAACGTCGAGGGATACTATTCCTACTTCTACGTGAACGAACGGAAGTCCTCCTTGGGTGAATTCGATAACCTCCTTGCGAACGCGCGCATAAGCGCGGACGGCTACAACTTCGTCCAGCAGGGAGACATCACAAGGATCACAGAGATGACCAACCTCGAGAGGAGGAGAATCCTGGACGACATCTCCGGCATAACGAAGTTCGACGAGGAGATCCAGAGTGCGGAGAAGGAGAAGCTATCGGCGGAGGAGAATATCTCCAGGCTCAGCATCATTCTCGATGAGATCAAGAAGCAGATGAAGCAGCTGGACAACGACAGAGAAGGGGCCCTGAAGTACAAGGACCTCCACGACAGGATGGTCTGTGCTCAGGCTTCACTGGCGGTCAAGAGGAAGGAGTCGGTAGACCGCGAGATATCCTCGCTCAACGAGCAAGTCATCAATTACACCGCAGACAAGGAGAAATCCGAAGCGAAGAAACTTGAGCTAGCCAAGCAGCTCGAGGAGATCTCGGCCGAGCTCGCAGCAGTCGAAGCTGAGATCACGGAGAGAGGCGGCGAAGAGGCCAAGGAGATCAAGGACAAGATCGACAGCCTCAGGATCGAAGTAGCAAGAGCTAAGGATGCCGTCCTGAACTCGGATGAGATGGTCGTCTCGCTGAAGGAGGTCAAAACTGCCCAGAACGAAGACCTGAAGGCGGTCGACAAGGACCTGAGTGGACTCGCTGAGAAACTCAAGCCCGTCAAGCCAGCATTCGACGAGAAGTCCGAATTGCTCCAGAGCAAGCGCAAGGAACTCTCGAAGCACCAGGACGAGATATCGAAGTCCGATTCGGAGCTGAGCGACCTCCAGAAGGAGACTCTCGGCCTATCGGTAGAAGTCACCACGAAAGAGGAGAAGCTACACGCGCTCAATCTGGAACAGGACCGGCTGAACGAGCGCATGTCCAGGTTGAAGATGGACATCGCGAACCTCGAGGAAACCAAGAAGACCTACGAGTTCGAATTCAAGGACGCCGAGTGGTCCATCAAGGAGATGAAGAGCGAGACGAAGAACGCGACCCACGGAACGAGGAAGCTCCAGGAAGAGTACCAAGCCAAGAGGAACAAAGAGAAGAAGCTCCTCGAGCACTTCCAAGACCTGGAGAACGCCGTCAAGACCCTGACCAGAGAGTACAACCAGCTCAAGGCCGAGGCAGAGGCTGTAGACCAGGTCAGGAAGGGATACAACAACGCCGTCAGCACCGTTCTCGAGGCGAGGGACAGAGGCGCGATCAAAGGGATACACGGAACGATCGCGGAGCTCGCGGAGGTCGATGACGATTACGAGGCGGCGACGAATGTCGCTGCTGGCAACAGAATGCAGTCCATCGTGGTCGACACGGACGCCGTCGCGTCGGAGTGCATCAGCTACCTGAAGAAGAACAAGATCGGGCGCGCAACATTCCTTCCGCTCAACAGGATGGTCGACGGCAGACCGAGGGGAAAGGCCATATTGGCAGCCAAGAGCTCCCTCGGATTCGCGATCGACCTCGTGAAGTTCGACGAGAAGTACAAGACCGCCTTCTGGTTCGTGTTCGGCGACACCGTCGTCGTCAAGAATCTAGATGAGGCGAGGAAGCTCATGGGCGGCGTTAGACTGGTCACGCTCGACGGCGAACTCGCTGAAGCCAGCGGCGCGATGGTCGGAGGCACCCTCGACAAGAACCTGATGAAGTTCGGTGCCCCATCCGAGAGCAAGATCGATAAGAAGGCCGGTGAACTGAGGGCCGCGGTGGAAGAATCGGAGAAGATCCAAGCCGAGCTGGCCCAGCTGAAGGTCGAGGTCGCACAACTCGAAACCGCGATAAGGGATATCAACGCGAAGGACAGCGGCGAGAGCGTGAAGATCGGCGCGCTCGAGACCAAGAGGAAGGAGTTCGAGCAGAAACTAAACTCACTCGCAAACGAGCTCAACACCAAGAACAAAGAACTGGCCGAATCCCTCGACCTCCTGGAGAAGGCCAATAGGGACCTGGACAACTTCCAGAGCGAGATCGACAAGACGAGGAAGAAGAAAGAGGCCAAGGACAAGAAGCTGCTCGAGGCGACGCCTCACGAGCTGTCGAAACAGCTCAAACAGCTGGGATCGGAGATCCTCGAGCTCAACAACGAAGTCGCGAACCTGAACTCGGAGGTTCAGACAGTCACGAAGCAGATGGAGCTCGTCGAGGGCAGGAAGAACGAGCTGGTGGCTGGAATAGAGGCGACGAACGCCAGGATCGAGGAGCAGAAGTCGAAGTCAAAGGAGAACTCTGCGAAGCAGGAGCAGATGGACACCGAACTCAAAGCGCTTCTCAAGATGGAAAGGTCGATGGGCGACAAGCTGAACTCGCTCAGGACCAAGCGCGATTCACTCTACAAGAAGAAGACCGACACTGACGGGAACATCGACAAGTTCACGACCAAGGTCCTGACGAGCTGCGACTTCGTCCTCAGCTTGCAGACCAAGCTGGCTGAGGCGGAGAAGAGACTGCAAGAGTCGGAGACGGAGCTCGCTCAGTACTCGAATGTCAAGCTGCCCGATCAGATGCCTCCCATCGACGACCTCAAGGTCACCGTTGCCGAATGCGAGAAGCAGATGTCGACCCTCGGAGCAGTCAACCTCAAGGCCATAGACGAGTACGAGGACCGCAAGACCAGGTTCGAGGGCCTCAAAGATGAGATCAGCCAGCTGGAGAAGCAGAGGAGCAACCTGATGAAGCTGGTCGCCGAGCTGAACGACAAGAAGAAGCTCGGGTTCAACAAGATATTCGTCGCCATAAACGAGAACTTCAAGAAGATGTTCGCCGAGCTGTCCAACGGTGGCGAGGGCGAGCTCCTTCTCGAGAACGAGGAAGACCCGCTGGCAGGCGGCCTGATCATGAAGGCGAGGCCGAAGGACATGAAGGCCGTGCGGATGGAGGCGCTCTCGGGCGGACAGAAGAGCCTGACCGCGCTCGCGTTCATATTCGCCATCCAGGCCTATGAGCCATCGCCGTTCTACTTGCTCGACGAGGTCGACATGTTCTTGGACGGCATCAACGCGGAGAATGTCGCCAAGGCCGTGAAAAGGAGCACCAGGAACGCTCAGTTCATCCAGATATCTCTCAGGAACATCACTCTGAAGGAGGCCGACCACATAATCGGCGTGACGATGCAACGCGAGGGCGTCTCCGAGATCGTTATGAAACCCAACATCGGCGAGGGCGCGGACATTCCTGAGGAAGCGCCTGAGACGGAAGTGAATGAGGAGGCCAGCTAGATGAGCTTCACAAGCGAGTGCGGAGATGTCTTGAACCACCTGATGTTCCACAAGTCGATCATAGAGGACGATGCGGCACCGACAAGGGAGGGCAGGATCGAGCACTACCTCAAGATCGTCGAGGAGATGCAGAGGGGGACGCTCTCCGCATCCGATGATCCGTTCGAGAGGAGCGTCGCCACTGTGTTCGAGCTAGTGGTGAACCAGCAGATGAACCCGTGGGACATCAACCTGATAGAGTTCTCGAAGATGTATCTGGCCAGAGTGAGGAAGGCCAGCGAGTTGAACCTGATAATAGCTGGCAAGATAGTCTACATGGCATGGGAGATACTGAAGCTGCAGAGCGAGCAGGTGCTCCAAAGGGTCGACAGGCCGGAGCAGGTCGAGATGATGTTCGACGGCTGGAACCCAGACAACCTGGACATATTCGTGGACCCGTTCGAGCTGGGGACTGGGGAGATGCTGCTTCATACGGAGGAGCTACCGATCGACGAGAAGGTCCGGCGTAGGGCGGAAAGGCCAGTCACCCTCATAGACCTCCTGGACGCCTTCGAAGAGGCGAAGAAGGAGAGCGACATAAGGCAGGAACTCTCCAAATTCATGCAGAAGTACCGCAGGCCCGAGTTCGACGACAAGGCGCACAAGGAGAACCTCGAGGAGGACATTGCCCTCGTATGGGAGAGGATCCAGAAGTGTGGTCAGGGGTCAGTTCCGATAACCGACCTCTACGCAACGGGCAAGGAGGACAGAGTCAAGGTGTTCATTTCGATCCTATTCCTGGCAAGGATGGGAAAGATCCAGATCTGGCAGGAGAAGCTCCCCTATGGCGAGATATTCATGGAGCTCAAGGTCCCATGGGACATCGCCCAGCTCGAGGACGCAACGACGCTGACATCGACCGCGAAGATGATCGAAGAGGCACCGGTGGTGAAGTGAAGAACGAGAGGATTGTCGAGGCTGAACTTTTCTCGGCCGCAAAGCCAGTGACGGTGACCGATCTCCAGACGGCGTCGGGTCTGGACGTGAGGACGATCAGATCCGCGCTGAAGAAGCTCATGGATGAGTACAACGAGGCGGACCGGGCCATGGAAATCGCCAAGATGGGCCCACGGTACGCGATGCAGGTCAAGAAGGAGTTCAGGGAGCCCGCCGCGAGGTTGGCCGATCTCAAGATTCCGAAGGACGTCCTGAAGACAGCGTCACTGATAGCCTACTACCAACCTGTCATGCAGAGCAAGATGTTCGACCTAGTCGGCAACAAGATTTACGATGACGTCAAGGAACTCATGAATCTAGGTCTGGTGAAAGCCAAGCCGAAGAGGAAGAGCATCGAGCTGACGACCACGAAGAGATTCATCGAGACCTTCGGGATAGACGCTAGATCTAGACAGGAAGTGAAGGCGTGGCTCGAAGTGGAACTCACGAAGATGACAGGAAAGAAGCCGGAGTAGACACCCTCGCCAGAGTTTCGTTCCACGTCCGGCCAAACGCAAAGGTTTAAGTGAGATGTCCGCATTGACAATGACGTGATTTGAATGGTGATGCCTCTAAGTCTGTTAGAGAAATCAATGAACAAGAAGGTCTCTTTGCTGCTGAAGGATAGCAGGCATCTTGTGGGCACACTAGCCGGTTTCGACGACTATCTGAACATGGTTCTTGAGGACACGGAGGAGACGAACGGCGACAACGTGAAGCGTTTGGGAACCGTCATCCTCCGAGGGAACAACGTAGTCAGCATATCCCCGATGTAAGCGAAGACCCGATTGCAGTCGCTCATGCAATAGCTTCGGCGCTGGGATCAGGATTGCTGCGCAAGATGCATTTATACATTCGAATAACATGCCGAGTGCCGTGAAGGCAGTTCTACTGGTAGGAGGTCTGGGGACAAGGCTAAGACCACTGACCTATCGCATCCCGAAGCCGCTGATTCCGGTTATGGGCAAACCTCTGGTAATGCACGTGATTGACTCGATGCCTGCTGAGATCGACGAGATAATCATCCCTGTGAGCTACAAGAAGGAGATGATGGAGGATTACCTCCAGAAGAACAGGCCGAAGCGCAGGATCACTCTCGTGGACGAGCCTGAGCCGATGGGCACAGGCGGAGCTGTGAAGAACGTCGAGAAGCACATTGACGGCCAGTTCCTCGTGATAAACGGGGACAGCATCTCCTCTCTCGATATCGCGAAGTTCATCAAGTTCCACAGGCAGAAGAAGGCTTTCGCGTCCATCTCGCTCTGGCCAGTGGATGATCCGACTCCATATGGCATCGTGGATCTCGCCAAGGACGACCGGATTCGGAGATTCCAGGAAAAGCCGAAGAAGGAGGAAGCCTTCTCGAATCTGATCAATGCTGGTGCCTACGCACTTGAGCACGAGGTCCTTGACCATATTGGAAAGGGATTCGTGTCGATGGAGCGAGAGGTCTTCCCGAGAATCCTGGACAGGGGAATGTACGGCATGCAATTCGACGGTTACTGGATTGATTGCGGTCGAAGAGAGAACTTGCTGGAGGCGTTTTGGGCTCTCATGGGCAGAGACACCAGGGACATAGACAAGAAGTGCGTGCAGGAGGGGGCTGAACTCCGGGCTCCAGTGGTCGTCAGGCAGGACGCGGTCATTGCTGGCGCGACTGTTGGTCCTCACGCATACATCTCCGAGAGAGCGGTGATCGGAATCAGATCCAGAGTGGAGAGATCAGTCATCCTGGAAGACGCGAGAGTGGGCGCACGATGCCAGATCAGAGATTCCATAGTAGATGTGGGCGTCACCGTACCGGATGGAACCGTCGTCGAATCTGAGATTCTTAGCAGCGCCAAGGCCACGGATCGATAGGTGTCCCGATGGCGAAGAAACTCAAGAAGGTGCGGAAGAACCCGCTTGTTCTTATGATCGAGCTGTTGCTGCCTTGGGTGGTGATGGGCGGACTCGCAGTATTCCTCACTTCCATTGGTACTTCCCGCGAAAGCGCGATTGTATTTGCCCTTGCCGGTGGTCTCGGCACGACGGGATTGATATTCGTTCTCGAGAGAAGACGCAGAGCGACGAGAGTCAGAGGACGAAACCAACGGCAAAATCGCTGACCTACCTAAGCAAGATTCAAGCCAAGAAAGGGCGATGCGTGTCCGGAGGATGGTGCGTCGAATGAAGAGGGGCTATTACTTCCTGCTTCACAAGCTGATCTCTGTGGCGTTTGCGATCTTCATCGTTCTGACCGTCGAATTCGTTGTCTTCCGTGTTCTCGAAGGGCCAGTCATCGTGCCGAGAGGCATTGACATTGTACTGAGAGAGCGCACGATTGAGGACTGGGCAACGAATGAACCGCTGGTAGTCCAATACTTCGTTTTCATGAAGAGAATGCTGACGGGCGACTTTGGAGACAGCACTGGGCTCTGGAAAGGCGCGGGTGTGTCGAGCGCCATCCATGACTATGTTGCGAGAACAGCAGCACTGTTCGCATTCGCAGCCTTTCTCTCGATAGCCTTGGGGGCCTTGGCCGGAGTGCTTGTTTCGAGGTGGAAGGCTCGTCTGCCTGGAAGGGCGGTGGCGCTCTTCGAACTGTTCCTATTCTCAGTATCCGCGTTCATCATCTCCATTCTGATTATTTTCCAAATCGTATGGAGGTTCCAGTTGGACTGGCCTTTGTGGGGTACCTTCAGCCCCGACTATCAGTCTATGAACGCGCTTGAGAGGATCTGGGATTTCGCGAAACACGCAGCCCTGCCGATCGTTTCGGTCATTCTTGCGTGCTCTGGCGCTTTTGCTCTGGTGGTTCGCGAAGGTACTCTCAAAGCAATGAAAGAGGATAGGCCCACAGGACTGGGAATTGCCTCTTCAGGCCCTGGAGATTCGACTCATCCAACACGCGTCTCGGAAGTATTCCTCACGTTCGCCCCGCACTCAAAACTGCTGATAGTGTGGGCTCTCAGCTGCGTGCTTGCCACGGACTTCAGCTTCGCCTGGGGGGGTCTTGGTGGACTCATGTGGTCATCTGCCATTAGGTATGACTTCATCGTCTTCCAAGCAGTCTTCTTCATCATCGCATTGTTGGCAATATTCTCCATTCTCGCGTGGGACATATTCATCTTCCTGTCCAGAAGAGATGGCACCAAGGCCTCCTCTGAAACTGATATTCCCGAGCAGGACTACGTCGCGGCCTCAACTAGCGCGACCGCGAAACTTCAGTCAATCTGGCATGAGTACAGGAAGAGCGCAAGTGGGTTGATCGCTCTCTGCGTATTCTTGGCGCTTGGAATCATGGCGATAGTGGGGCCCATAGTTGTGAAACTAGACTTTGGTGCGCTGCTTTACGCATCCGATCCCGACCCAGTCGCCTATTTCGTGCAGGGAGGGAGGGAACACTATTTTGTCGTATTCCTGACGGTTCTAATGTCCACAGTTCTTGGTGTTGTTGTTGGAGTGATCGCACTGGAAGCGAAAGTGTTTGATCGAATCCTCATGTTGCTCGCTGATGCTTTTCTCATGCTTCCGCTCCTGCCTCTTGTTTTTGCCGTAGTGATGACCAGATTCTACGGCAATCCTGGCATCCTCCAAATCGCCCTGTTTTTCAGCATTGTTATGTGGGCTCCGATCGCAATGATCGTGAGGAACAGAGCCAAGTCCTCAAGAGAAGCTTCCAGGTCGCGCTACAAATCGCCCGACGCCGTGTGGCTACACTTGCGCGATGCTCTATCCGTAGGCAAGTTCGTCGCAGTGATTAGCGCGGTCGCGCTCACCTTCCTGGAATTGACCGCACTTTACTACCCGCGCAGCTGGGGCGCAGTCATAGAGTGGGAATACTCTCATGATGGGTTCCCTGAACTCAGCCTGGATTGGATTCTGCCGGTCTGTGGTATCGTGCTGCTTGGAATGAGCTTCTACAAGGTGCTGGAGCATCTCGAACGAGCACTGACGAAGATATATGAGGTCTGAACCTCAAGTCCTCTTCAGAATCCGAGACCGAGCAACAAACGGAACAGCAACCCGGAGATCGTCGCGGCTGCGGGAATGGTCAGTATCCAGGCGATGACTATCCTCTTGCCTACCCCCCACCTGACCGCGGAGAGCCTTCTCGTGGCTCCGACGCCCATGATGCCACCTGAGATCGTGTGTGTCGTGCTGACAGGTATC
>JALHSX010000171.1 GCA_022865445.1 Thermoplasmata archaeon
CCCGACATTCGCCTTCAAGCTCGCAGGATATGATGACCACGAGCTGTCCAAATTGCTCTGGGACAAGTACGGGCTGGCCGTTGGCGCGGAGGACTACTACTCGAGAGTCCCGGCATTGTACAAGGCGAAGACCATGGTGAGAGCGACCTTCGTACACTACAACACCAAAGAGGAAGCTCTTGTGCTCCTCAAGGCTCTGAACGAACTCGCAGAGAAGAAGAAGTAGCATGAAGAAATGAGAATGGAAAAGGGTTTGGCGCGGGCCTTGCTTCAATCAGGAGAGAATCTAGCGGAAAGGATCACTCCTCGCCACCCACTCGTTCCACTTCTTCGTAGTACGGCAGGCGCTCTCCGAGCCTGTCCCTCGCCTTCCAGATGGGGCCTTTCGGCTCCTCGATGATCATAAGCTTGAGGATCCACAGCCTCCGGTTCATCGATTCCCTCTCGGCATTGTCGAGCTTGAAGAAGTCGTAGAATCCGGGGATTCGATCGAGATTCCTAAGAGCCGTGTGGTAGAGCCCCCAGTCATGGGCGCAGAGCTTGGCGAGATATCTCGCGTTGATCACGCCCTCCCTGTCGTCGACCCCGATCTTGTGATCCCTGAAAAGAGAGAACAAATCGTGAAAGTCTTTCTCATCCATCTTCACGACCTGGATCTTCGTTACGAACAGGTCTGTCAGAGATATCGTGTAGGGATGGATCTCGAGTCTACCTCTGAAGTCCAATGTCTGGTCCATGCGGAACTTGTCGAGGAAGACTTCTACATGCCGTTTGTTCACGTGGTCCTCGAACTTCAGCCGCTGGCCTCCGTGGAGGGCGTTGAACTCCTTGTCGGGTGTGTAGCCGAGATCCGCGAAGGCTCTGTCGATCCCAGCCGCTTGAGAGCCAAGCCCCATCAGGTCGATGTCCGAGTAGGGCCGCTCGCAGAAGTCGAGGCTCGTGCAATGCACTCTTACTGCCAGGCCGCCCATCAATCTGAGCTGGACATTGAGACTCCGTGCATGGTCAACGATGCGCCTCGCCTCATCAGGCATGTCCTTCAACGGTGACCCCGGCTCCCCGGGCATCGATTCATTCGGCATTCATAATCCGTTTTCCGTATCGGCGTGGCAGTATTATGAATTTTTACCTCTGATCCGTATTGCAGTCTTCAACTCCTCGCCTCATCCTGACCAGGCCCTCGGAACGTTCTAATCCGGACAGGGCGATACTCCCACAGCAGTACGACCATGAGGAAGTGGGGGCACGGGGCCGTACTCAAGGGGGGTTTGGGAACTACGAAAAGACGTTATTTGAGCGTGTGCATGGTGGCGATCGTTCTGGGAATGTTGGTGGTGCCGGGGATGGCCCTGGCGAAGCCAGGTGGCAGAGGTTCCGCAGCGCCTGCAGTCGCGGCTTGGACATATGCAATCTACATGGATGGGGACAACAGCCTGGAGACCTATTGGGCCGGCGCGAGCCTTCCCCTATTGGAAGCTGCTCCCGCTAGCGCGAGCGTCAACATCGTAGCGTTCGTGGACCTAGGCAGCACCAGCGGGATGACGGTGCAGAAGATATCCGGCACGACCGTGACCACGGTCTTGACGGCGCCCGAGATGAACATGGGCGACCCGGCGACGCTCACTTGGTGCATCAACCAGGCTGCTGCGTTGTTCCCGTCAACCTACCTGGTCCTCAGCATGTGGGATCACGGGTACGGGTGGAACTACGTCTGCCAGGACGACACTTCTGGGGATAGCCTGAGCATGCAGGAACTCCAGGCTGGCATCGCGAACGCGGCGAAGAAGATAGACGTGCTCGCCTTCGACTGCTGCAACATGGGAAACATCGAAGTGGCATACCAGGTCTCGCTGACCAATCTCGTGTCATACATGGTCGGTTCCGAGGAGAGCGTGCCGGGGAACGGCTTCCCGTACGACAAGATGCTGACGAAGCTCGTCAACACCCCTGCAATGTTGCCGAGGGACTTTTCGATGGCGATGGTCGATGCCTGGGGCGAGTACTATGCGACCCAGACATGGGCCACCACCGTGAACCTTGCCGCGATTGACGTCGTTCAGCTCAAGGCGACCATATCGACCTTCTCGACCTGGTCCGCAGATATGAAATCCTTGTTGCCTGGGTATAAGACAGCCTACGCGACCGCGCTGAAGAACGCCTACTACATGTGGGGGACGCACTACTTCACCGACTTGTACGACTATGGCCTACACCTGAAGGTCACGAAGGGCGTCACTGACGCGAAGCTCAAGGCCGACACGACCGCCATGCAGAACGCGGTCCAGAGTTATTGCATAAAGGTATGGGATGCAAAGCGGATGACCGACTGCAAGGGCATATCGCTGTACTGGGGCACAGGCAATCAATGGTCCAGCCATTCGGCAGCCTATCTGCAGCTGGCCTTCGCCGTAGACACCGGCTGGGGAGCGTTCCTGACAGCGTACAACGCCTAGAGAGAAACTTATGAAACCGCGGGGAGGGGGCGGAGATCCTCCTCCTCTCTTCTTTCGTTTTTCAGGCCATGAACCTACTGTGGGGTCAATCTGAAAACAAACGATGTGGACCGGTCGAGAATCGAACTCGCTCAAGCCAGACATTCATCACTTCGATTCAATCAAGGCGATATTGCATCAGGGCGTCCGAAAGACCCTTTTCCTATTCCTGCTTACAGTGCAGGCCCCACCAAGCACGTATGCCTGTCTCTGACGGCCCCTCCCTTCCTACCCTTACATACTACAAACAATGGAAAGACTTATAAATATGTAAGGGTAATAAACTGCCGTGGTCACGATCAGGAAGAGACTAATCGGAACACGGGAGTACTTCTATCTTCAGCACACGCTCAGGACCTCCAAAGGGGTCCAGACTCGAGAGAAGTATCTGGGGGCAAGACTGCCAGCCAACATCGAAGAGGTCAAGCGAGACTTCCTCACCGGGATCTACAAGGAGCGTTGGTATCCTCTTCTGGATGGGGTCCGCTCCAACTACGTGAAAGAGCAACGAAGAATGCCGCGGAGCGCGTTTCAGAAGCAGGCCCGCTCGTTCTCAGTCAGGTTCACCTATGACACGA
>JALHSX010000172.1 GCA_022865445.1 Thermoplasmata archaeon
AACGTTTTCCAGCACGACGACGTAGTGGGCATCACGAAGGCCCTTGGACGGATAGTATTCGAGGGTATGCGGCCTCAGGATGACTATAGGCGGTGATCCAATCATTGACCGCCAGATCTGGGTTGGCGCCCTTTTCCAGCCCGGCAGTGATAGCAGGAAGAAGATTGTTCTCTCAGCACTAGAGAATGGCTTCGACACCGTCGTCTTGGACAAAAGAGATACTCGTTTCACCAGCCTTGGTCGGTTCAGAGCACTCACGCTGGAAGGAAAGGAATTCCTAGAAGACGGAAAACCGATCGGAACCTTGGTTGAGCTCAAGACCAAGGAGGACGAGCTGAAGGCGAAGAAGCTCGCGGACAAGGCGATGGCAGTTGTGATCTCGGCCAAGAACTGGAAGATTATCCCACTCGAGAATCTGATTGTCCATTTCCAGGGATCAGGTTCCAAGTTGCTGATGCTGGCCAAGACCGCTCAGGAGGCGAAACTCTTTTTCGAGACGATGGAGCGAGGAGCTGATGGCGTCCTGTTTGTCCCCGAGAAGATCGACGAGCTGTCGAAGCTCAGGAAGCTGCTCGAAGACTCATCGCCAAGACTAGACCTCAGAGAAGGCAAGATCACCTCCCTGAGACAGCTCGGACTCGGAGACAGGGTCTGCATAGACACCTGCTCCATGCTCAATGTCGGCGAGGGAATGCTGATCGGGAACCAGTCCTCATGCCTGTTCCTCATTCATTCGGAGACCGTCGAATCCGAATACGCAGCCTCGAGACCGTTCAGAGTGAATGCTGGCCCTGTCCACGCCTACGCGCTGATGCCGGACGGGAGCACGAGATACCTCTCAGAGCTGATGGGAGGGGACGAGGCGCTCGTCGTTGGCGCAGACGGTCACACCAGGAAGGTCGTCGTAGGTAGAACGAAGGTCGAACGCAGGCCTCTGCTCCTGATCGAAGCGGATGTCAACGGCGAACGGTTCTCGACGATAGTTCAGAACGCAGAGACCATCAGAGTCTACTCCAAGGGCAAGATAGTTTCTGTCTCGAAGCTCAAGCTCGGAGACTCAATACTGCTGAAGCTGGAAAGAGGTGGCAGACACTTCGGTATGTATGTGAAGGAGACCATACGGGAGAAGTAGATGACCCAAATCGTTGCTTCTCTGGTTGAGGGAAGCATTGCTGGAGTTTCGGACTCGTCAAAGATCGCCTTCAGAGAGGGCGCTGACATCGTCGAGTGCAGGTTGGATCACCTCACGGGGCTCAGCCCAGAGCTCGTGTTTGAGGCTAGGAGAGCCGCGCACGGGCCAGCCATTGCGACGCTTAGGTCTAGGAAGGAGGGCGGCAGATCCGCCCTGACTGGTGCTCGAAGAGAGGCGATCCTCACAGCCGCGCTTGAGGCGGATTTCGAGTATGTCGATTTCGAGTTCGCGAATGATCGAGCGTTCCTCAAGAAAGTAGCACGTTCCGATTGGGACTCCGAGATCATCACCTCAGTCCATCTGTCCAGGCCAACAGGCAGGGCAACGATCGAGCGACGCGTTCACGATGCAGCGAGGATGGGCGACATTGCGAAGGTGGCAATGCCTTGCGAACACGCCCACGACGCGCTCATGCTCGCAAGACTGGGAACTAGTCTCTCAAAGAAAAGGTTGCGATACGTACTGATAGGAATGGGGATCCAAGGCCAGTTGACCAGAGTCTTCTCAGACAGGATCGGTTCGTGCATGGTATATGCCTGCCTGGCTGGCAAAGAAGCAGCGCCAGGACAGCTGGATGTTGCGACCCAGCACAGTCTCCTGAACGGAGAGCGCACCATACTCGGTTTGGTAGGCCACCCAGTCTCACACTCGGTATCCAAGCCCATGCAGGAGGCGGCGATGAAGGAATTGGGGCTCGTCGGGTCCTATCTGCCCATGGACTTCAAACCGGGAACATTCTCCAAAGGAGCGCTTTCGCTATTGAGGGACGTGGGTTTCAAAGGAGTCAACGTCACCGTCCCGCACAAGGAAAGGGCATTTGACCTGTGCGACAGGAAGGGGGAGCCCGCTAGGGCGACGGGCGCGGTCAACACGATCAGGTTCCAGGGCAAGTCATTTGTTGGAGAAAACACCGATGTGATAGGATTCTCAGGCCTAATTGACGGAAAAATAGTAGCGACGAGAGACACAGAGGCGCTCCTAGTAGGAGCAGGCGGGGCCGCCCGGGCGGTCGTCTATGTGCTCTCGCGGCTGCAAGCGAAGATCACCATTGTTGACATAGAGAAGAAGAGGGCAGACGAACTCGCCCGCACCTTCGGAGCGAAATCGGAGTCACTGAAGAGGCTCTGGAAGTCGGGCAGGACTTTCGACCTTGTCGTGAACTGCACCCCGGTCGGCATGAAGGGCGTCCCCGGCAACCCCATCACAGCCGCACTGTTCGAACCTGGGTCGGTGTTCGTTGATATCATATTCAACCCACCGGTCACAGCCGCGATGAAGACTGCGGAACGAGCGGGGGCCAAAGTCCTGGGCGGTCTGGAGATGCTGGTACAGCAAGGTGCCGAATCGTTGAGGATCTGGACCGGCCTCGAGCCGAGAGTGGAGACGATGCGCGAAGCTGCAAGGAGGGCGCTGGAATGATTGGCAAAGCGGCATGCAGAGGGGCCGCGACGATCGTCAACGCCATCGCGACCGGCAAGGGCGCCGCCTTCGGGATCACCCTCGAGGCCGACGCGATAGTCGAGCTGGAACTCGGCACCGGTAACATAGTCCTCAGAGGGTCGGACGAAGGGAAAGACCTGATTTCGGGGTGTGCCCGCGCCGTCGCAACGAAGGCACTTGGAAACTCGGAAGTGACCGGCGAAGTCCATATCAAATCGGACATACCGATCTCCAGAGGTCTGAAGAGCAGCAGCGCGGTGTCGAACGCGGTTGTGCTCGCAACAGCGCGGGCGCTTGGCGCGAGTCTCACCGACACGGACCTGATCCTGACTGGCATTGAAGAATCAATGAGAGCAGGTGTGACAATAACAGGAGCTTTCGATGACGCCTCCGCCTGCTTCTTCGGAGGGGCCGTGGTCACGGACAACAGGCGCTTCACCGTGATGCACAGGGGGACCATGGATCAAGACCTGGAGATCATCCTTCACGTCCCCGACCGAAGAATATCGAAGGCGAGCGTCAAAGGACTTGACTTCAGTCCCATAGTGAAGGATGTCGAGAAGGCGTTGAAACTCGCGCTCGCCGGAGAGTATCTGAAGGCAATTGAGGTCAACTCCAGAGCCTATGCGAAGGTGCTCGATGTCTCCGAGGACATCGCACAGATCGCCAGGAAGAAGGGAGCGCTGGCTGCTGGAATCTCGGGAACCGGACCCGCGACTGCGATCATATGTGACCGCGCGGAAGTGGGGGAGATCCTCAAAGCTCTCCAGAAAGAAGAGGGCTCCATACTCAGGGCGCACATAAACGATACGCCAGCAAGGGAGGTGGTCCCACGTCTATTGTAGTCAGATCTTCCGTGGCGAAGGGGTCGATCACCGCTCCTCCGTCGAAATCGTACACGCACAGGGCAATGGTCCTTGGAGCGCTCACTCATTCCCACTTCTCTCTAATCAATCCGCTGATGTCAGAGGACACCAGGGCCACCCTCGATGCGCTCTACGCCCTCGGCACGGAGTTCAGGAGCAACTCCAAGGGGATCCTCATCCACTGCGACAAGTTCAGGCGAGCCCCGGGAGTCATAGATGCGAAGAACTCCGGCACGACCATCAGGCTGATGGCAGGCATCGCATCGCTGCTTCCAGAGGAGACGACGCTCACAGGCGATGAGAGCCTGGCTCGAAGGCCGATGGGCCCGCTCGTGGAAGCACTGTCGCAGCTTGGCGCCAGGTGCCAATACCTCGGGAACCCAGGTAGACCTCCGCTGAAGATCACGGGACCTGTCACCGGGAACCGAGCTGAGATTTCAGGAGATATCAGCTCCCAGTTCGTCTCCTCTCTCTTGATTGCCTGCTCTCAGAAGAGCGGAGACACCGAGATCATTCTCAAGGGACAGCTACGGTCCAGACCGTATGTTGACATCACTCTGCAGATGCTCCGCGAGTTCGGGGCCGATGTGGAGGAGAAGGATCCGCGCTTCTTCGTCAAAGGGACCCAAAGACTCACACGTGAGACCTACACTGTTCCGGGCGACTATTCGTCCGCTTCGTTCCCACTGGTCGCCGCAGCAATCACTGGTGGGGAAGTGACTGTCAGAGGCCTCGATTTGGACTCACCCCAAGGCGACAAGGCCATCCTGGAGCACCTCCACTCCTTCGGAGCCAGAGTGTCCTTGGGAAAGGACTCCGCGAAGGTTTCGGGAGGAGAGCTCAAGGGAACCGAGATCGACGTGAGACACACTCCGGATTTGTTCCCAGTCCTTGCGGTCTTGGGGTCCGTGGCTTCTGGACGGACTGTTCTCAAAGGAGGAGAGAACCTCAGAGCGAAAGAGAGCGATAGGATCGCGACAACGACAACCTTCCTGCAAGACATGGGCGCGAGGATAGTCCCGAGGGACGACGGTTGCGAAGTCGTCGGGGGCGACAAGTTGCACGGGACGACCGTCCAGACAGAGGGAGACCACAGGATACTTATGGCCGCAGCGATTGCGGGATTGGTATCCAGCTCCGAGATTAGGATTGATGACAACGATTCGTTCAACGTCTCGTACCCGGGATTCCTGAGGGACATGCATCAGCTCGGTTGTCGCATGGAGTTGAGAAAGTGAACGAGTTCGGCACCAGGTATAGAATTGGGATATTCGGCACGAGCCACGGTCCTTGCGTCGGTGCCAAGATTGAGGGCTGTCCAGCTGGGTCCAGGATCTCAGAGGCTCTGATTCAGGCCGAGCTCGACCGCAGGTCTCCGGGGAAGGGCGCCATATCAACACCCCGCATGGAGCGCGACAAGCTCGAGATCATCTCTGGCTTGCGCAAGGGCAAAGCAACCGGAGGCCCAATCGTCGGTCTCGTAAGAAACGTCGATACTGACTCCTCAGCCTACGATGCGTTCCTGAGGGTGCCCAGACCTGGTCATGCGGACTACCCCGCCACCGTGAAGTACGGCGGACACCACGATCACAGAGGCGGAGGGCAGTTCTCCGGAAGGATGACCGCGGGACTGGTCATTGGAGGGGCAATCGCACGCCAAGTCCTTGAGAAGAAGGGCGTCTCGCTCCTTGCGCAGACCGTTCAGATCGGGAAGGTAGTCCTGAAGAAGGATGTACCATTCAGCATTGCGGACAAGTTTGTTCGAGCAAGTGCAGTCGGGTGCGCAGACAGAGCCACAGCTGAACAGATGAAAGAGGAGATAGCAAAGGCTCATGAGGAACGGGACAGCGTCGGAGGGGTCATCAAGTGCTCTGTCATCGGTCTGCCAGTAGGCGTCGGCGAGCCGTTCTTCGGCTCGATCGAGAGCTTGTTGTCCGCGATGATGTTCTCGATTCCAGGAGTGAAAGGGGTTGAGTTCGGCTCGGGCTTCAAGTGCGCGTCGATGAGAGGCAGTGCGCACAACGACCAGTACATCATAAGAAACGGCAAGACCGTGACGAAGACGAACAATGCAGGAGGCATCCTTGGCGGACTGTCGAACGGGATGCCCGTCGAGTTCAGAATCGCATTCAAACCAACGTCCTCGATTGCCAGACCTCAGATGAGTGTTGACATAGTTGATCGGAAACCAGTCGAGCTCGAAATCAAGGGAAGGCACGATCCGTGCATCGTCCCTAGAGCAGTTCCAGTCGTAGAGAACTCTGCAGCCGCCGTGATCCTGGACCTCATGCTCCAAGGAGGGTTTGCATGACAAAGCACGAACTCGAAACTCTCAGGGATGAGATCCGGGCGCTCGATGCAGAGCTGCTCGAGACGGCAGCGCGAAGATTCGAAGTCGCGAAGGAGATTGGGCTCGTCAAGGAAAAGGACGGACTGCAGGTTAGAGACCGTGCTCGTGAGAAGGTAGTGATTTCGGAGTACGTGTGCAACGCGACATCTCTAGGGATAGACGAGGACATTGCGTCCCAACTAGCAGGAATTCTCGTCGAGGGTTCAGTCAGAGTCCAGAAAGGCCGCAAGAGCAGGAATCTGCACGGGAAGACCGCTCTGATTGTCGGCGGAGCGGGGAAAATGGGTGAGTGGACCTCCCGATTCCTGTCCAACCGAGGAGCCGAGGTCCTCATCTGGGATCCCCGAGGAAAGTTGGAAGGGTACAAGAGCGTCAAGTCTCTCGAGCAATCGGCGAACAAGGCCGACATCGTGGTCGTGGCGAGTCCCCCAGGGACATGTCAAGAAGAGCTTCAGGCCGTGTTGGATAGTCGGCCAGAAGGGCTCGTATTCGATCTATGCAGCGTCAAGTCTCACATATCTGGAAACCTGCGCCGAGGGGCAAAGGAGGGTCTCCTTGTGACAAGCGTTCATCCGATGTTCGGGCCAAGAGTCCCTACTCCCAAGAACCAGAATGTCGTCATCTGCGACTGCGGTTGCCAGAAGGCCAATGAACAAGCATCGAATCTCTTCTCGAAAGCAGGCGCAAGAGTGAGCATCGTAGGTCTGGAGAGGCACGACGAACTCATGACCTATGTATTGGGACTGTCGCACTTGTGCACGATGATCTTCGCGGGAACCGTTGCTAGATCGGGCAATGAGATATCCGCTTATGGCGATGTTCTGGGACCCACATTCGGCAGGATGTCGCGGATGGCAAGAGAGCTTTCGAACGAGAGCAAGAGGGTCTACCACGACATACAAACTCTCAACCCGCACACCAGACAGATGATAGCGAACATGGAGACGGTCACGAGAGAGCTCCGAAAGGCATCCTTGGATGCGGACCCAGCGCGATTCGGGAAGATCATGGAATCAGACAAGAAGTACTTCGAGGTGAGATGAGTTGGCGAAGAGAAAAGCTGCAATACTTGGCTCCAGCGGAATGATCGGGCAGAGATTCACCCATATGCTTGACGCACATCCCTATTTCGAGGTCGTTGCATACTGCGCATCCGACAGATCAAATGGCAAGAAGCTCGCAGACGTCTGGAAACTTAGTGACGTCGAGATGAATCCACGGATAAGGAAAGAGACGATCAGAGCAACAAATCCCGCGGCACTTGAAAAACAGGGCGTCGAAATCGTATTCAGCGGCCTGCCATCTGATGTCGCGGGCCCCGTCGAAGATGAGTGCGCTGAGCACGGCATGGCCGTCTTCTCCAACGCTGCGTCTCACAGGATGGAACACGACACGCCCATTCTGATACCAGAGATAAACCCCGACCATCTCGCCTCCGTCGAGGTCCAGAAGAAAAGGAGGAAGAACGGCGGATTCATCATCACCAACGCAAACTGCTCGGTGACGGGGCTGGCATTAGGCCTGAAGCCATTGGTGGACGAGTTCGGGTTCAGAGAAATCAACGTCGCCACTTACCAAGCGCTTTCAGGAGCAGGCTACCCAGGAGTCGCCTCGCTTGACATCCTCGGCAACGTCCTCCCATGGATAAAGGACGAGGAGGAGAAGATGACCGCCGAGGGCAGGAAGATCCTCGGGAGCTACAAGAACGGGAGATTCGTCGACTCGCCAGTCAACATCCAGGCGTGTTGTGCACGGGTGAACGTGCGAGACGGCCATCTGGAAGCAGTGTTCATAAGGGACAAGAACATGCCCGATGCAAAGTCGATCGCTCGCACTCTGGCGGATTTCAGGGCGAAGCCGCAGAAGCTCAAGCTGCCGAGCGCACCCGACCGACCGATCATTGTCAGGAAGGAGCAGAACAGACCGCAGCCCTTGCTGGACGCCAACGCAGGAACTCCAGACAGAGCGAAGGGGATGGCCTTGACGGTCGGCAGGATAAGGGTGGATAAGGACTGTCTCAAATTCTACCTTCTCTCTCACAATACGATCAGGGGAGGAGCGGGAGGATCAGTGCTCAACGCTGAACTGGCATACAAGGAGGGACTAATCTGAGCGCAGAGAAGAAAGGACTCAAGCAGAAGACAGTGTCGAAGAGCTACGACGAGATCCGAAAGAAGACCATGGGCGGGGACGTCGTCGTGATGACAGCACAGGAATTCAAGAAATACGTCAAAGCGAACGGCGTCAAGAAGGCTGCCAAGGACGTCGACATTGTCACCACAGGCACTTTCGGCGCGATGTGCTCGTCAGGTGCTTACTTCAACTTCGGCCACTCAGACCCTCCGATAAAGATGCAGAAGGTC
>JALHSX010000173.1 GCA_022865445.1 Thermoplasmata archaeon
ATCAATTTGAACTACACCACAGCTGGACCCTGCACTCCTATGGTGCTCTACGATACTTCCGCGGCCGTCACGGCAGCAGTCGTCTCAGGGCTGTCCATAGAGTCCCTTGGCGTGGCGACCAACAAGCACGAGGATCGAACTACCCCGGTCGAACCGAGGATCTCCGCTGAGGTTGGCCATGCGGTCGCTGGCATGAAGAGATCGGACGCGAACGAGCTCGCCAGGAAGCTGTTGGCCAAGTACGAATCGAAGCTCGCGGCACCTCCTCTCGGCAAGAGCCTCTATGAATGCTGGGACGCTGACGCGCGCAGGCCTAGCAAGGAATACACCACGGTTATCAGGAGGTACAAGGCTGTGATGGCTGACCTCGGTGTCGAGCTGCGGCCAGAGCAGTAGGGGATTCGCCCCACAAACCCCTTCGCCTGTTCATTCATCTGGGCAAACGTTTACATCTCGAACTTCTATCATAGATTTGTCAAATGACGCAGAAGATGCACAAGCTGTTCCTGACGACATGCGATCTTGGAGAGCCAAGATCAGTGTGTGCAGACGAATGTGAGCGTTGCCCCCACGGCAGTGTGGTCGACAGGAAGTCGAGAGTGATATGTGCTGGGACTACGAAGTTCTTCATGGCTCCATGTTACTACGACATGCGGTCCGCAACTACCGTGTACGATTGCGAGAAGTGCAGATGGGGTGAAGTCGGCGCGGACAGGACGAGAGTTTTCTGCTCAAGGCTCTGACTGGGACATAGCCATTCATTCACTCCAGCGGAGCCTGGACAACAGTATTATATAAATCAACATATCATATCAGTCAACACGGATGGGATGCATAGTGTCATCAGCTGGTGGCTCAGCTGTCAGCTTTGGGCTCGAGACGAAGTCAGGTAACATCTACTTGATTGAAGAGCGTAAGCCCAGGGCGACCTTCGAGTTGTTGGACCAATCACTCTCATCCGGATGTTCTGGCTTGGTAGTCACTCGCGACTATCCGAAGAAACTCATTGACGAGAAGGAAATCGGAACCTGCAGGGTCTTGTGGCTGACCAGTATGGTCGGCGAGGGGCGCATAAACCCAACAGCGATTGGCATATTGATGGGCCAGATACGGACTTTCATAGAGAGCCAGCAGAAGACGGTCGTTGTACTCGATGGTCTGGAGTACTTGATAACGCTCAACACCTACGACCGCATGCTACAGTTCATGCACCAGCTCAAAGACATCGTTGTCACAAACGATTGCATCCTCCTGGTTCCCGTGGATCCAAGGACCCTTGGTCAGAGGGAGCTGGCTCTCCTCGAGAGGAATACGGAGACGATTGTACCGAAGGGCGAGAGCGAACAACCGGATGAGATGGTATTGGGTTCTGGCGAGGAAGGGGTCCTGAGGCTTCTGGACGTAAAGCACAGATGACCACTTTATTCATCCATCACTAGATATCTTATTGCGATAGGTCAACTTATTTTGTTCAAGGTGATGACAGGATCCGCTCGAGCCATGTCGCCATGTCCCCAACGTCATGGAACAGCTCTATGCACCCTGCTTTCTTGAGATCCTCTTCGGGGACGTCCCCGGTCTCGACCGCCACGAACGGCACACCTGCGTTTGCTGCGCACTGAGCGTCAATCAGATGGTCTCCCACGAAGAGCGTTTCCTCCTTCTTGACTCCAAGTCTGAGCGCCAGCTTCAGATATGCCTCAGGGTCCGGCTTGGGCTTCGTATTTGCGTTTCTGCATTCGATTCCATCGACCAGTTCGAGCATCCCAGTCCTAGCAAGCGCTGATCTAGTGTACTCCTCACATCCTCGCGTGAGTATCCCGACCTTGATCCCGTTCTTGCGGAGCAACTTGAGGAGTCCGACCGCCCCTCTCATTGGCTTGGTTTCGGATACTCTCTCCAACTCAACTTCGTTCATGATAGTGTCGAGCTCTGCCAGACGATTGCGAACAGTCACTTCGGGGATCCCGGCGCCGCGCATCCTTGCCTCGTACCTGGCGATTATCGTCACAATCGTCCCATGCGGGTCGTACAGGTCTTTTGGCTCTCCGTGGGAAGTGATCCGCTCCACCACAAGAGTCTTGAACTTCGCGTAGTTGACGGTGGATTCTACTAGCGTGTCGTCGAGGTCGAATATGATAGCACGGATCGATCTCATCTTCATCGCAGGAGTAACGACCATTTGATTCCTCGGAGGACTCTGCCATTATCCCCTAGCCTTGATTAAACCCTTGCACTGGGACGCTGCCAGCTTCTTGTTATCATGACTGATTTCAAGGTCAACACCTATATGAACGATGGATGGTCATCTCTCGTTCGAGAGATTGGAAGAGGGAAACGATGTTTTCCTATTGACCCGCATTCGGCCACTCTCCTCCCCCCCAAGCTGATCGGGTCCGTGCTCTCTTTCAATCTCCCTTCTATTCCCCTCTTTCTTTGGGTGTGGTCATCATGCTGTCCGCCCAATGCTGGTTGCGAGGAGTCGCGCTGCGGTCATCCAGCGTAGCTACTTCAATTCCTTCTCGCCTTTCTTGACGATCTCGCGCAGCTGTTTCTCCAGGTCCTTTTCCAATGGGACTGCCTTGGCGTCCTTCAGGAGAGCCTTTGCCTTCTGGTTGGCGCGTCTCACGGGGTCGATCGATCCTCTCTTCACCCAGTCCTCGTAGGTTCCGTATTCGAAAACCATCGGCTCCCAAGCCTCTCGGAGATGCATCAGCGTGTGCCTCTTTGCGAGGAAAGTGCCTCCTATGCCCACTTCCCTGATCAGATCGCTCGCGATCGCGTCATCGGTGGCGTCAATGCCCTTGGATATCCGGAGTATCTCCGTGACGATGTCGTAGTCGAGCATGAGCTGCTCGAAGGACAGGACTGTGGATCCCTCCAGAAGACCGAACCCGTTTAGCATGTCCGCTCCAGCATTGACTGCGAGTAGGGTCGTCAGGCAATGCTCGGTGGCTGCCTGGCTTCCCGGGACAAGCGCGTTGGTCCCGAAAGTCCCAGCTTGTGCGGGCAGGTTGTAGTGCTTCGCCATGTCGACGACGGATGAGCAGAGAAGCGCAGCCTCCGGAGAACCCGAGACATACGCTCCAGTCCGTGGCTCCATCATCGAAAGGACAGAACCATAGATCGCTTTCGCGCCCTTCCTCGCGCATTGCGTGAGGGTCAGTAACGCCATTACCTCGGCATTGCTCACGACGAGAGTGCCAGCAAGCGTGACAGGTCCGGAGACTCCTGCCTCCACCATGCTCATCATCACGACCGGTACCCCAGATCTAGCGAACTCTATCGTAGCCTCGCTTCCTCCTCCGTCCAGATTCAATGGGGGTACAGCACAGATTATCGCCGAAAGGCTTGGTCTCTGCAGCAGCTTGTCCTTTCCCCCTGCAACTGCAGCTGCCATCTCTATCTGGAGCCTCGCCTCAGCCCCGGTGGTTGTGGATTCCGACATCACGAACTTGTCGGTGTTGGAATAGGCGGCCTGTATCTGGTGCAGAACGTGTGCGTGGAGCGGCACATCCTGGGGTGCGACAGAGGGCGTGAAGTAGCCCACTCCTGGTAGGACATTGGCCAGACGAGCGCAGTCCACGATGTCCTGCTTTCTGGAAGGTCTCTTCTTCCCAGAATCGATGTCGATCGTCTGCACGCCGCAACCGTCGAATGTGAAGTAGACGTGGGAATTGTCAAGCTCGATATCGAAATCGGAGTTCCTCGCCCCCATTCGGAACTCCTTCGGAGCACTGGCTATCGATCGTTCGACGAGGTCATGCGGTATCCTGGCCGTCATCTTCTCATCGTCGACATCTGCGCCGTGCTCCTTCAGCAGGTCGAGCGCTGCAGGACTGTAGATCCTTATGCCGACCGTCTCAAGAACCCTCAATGACTCCTCGTGGATACGCTTGAAATCGTCTCTGCTGATAATCCGTGTGGCGTTCTTTCTCTTGCTCAGTTTCTTGAAGTCAGCCATTGCCATTTGTCCCAGCCTCCTTTGGGGGTATCTGCTCGCATTTTAAGAAGGTTTGGAGATGTTTTCGTGCAAATGCGAGACGGAAAAACGCACTCACCAGAGTTTGTGGAATCGAAGTACCTATATACTGTCATCCCAATGCGTTTTCCCAGCAGCTGGGAGCCATAGGGATCGATTCTCGCTGCGTAGTCAGGGAGGAGAACACCCTTTGATTCCTGAGAAGATCAAGTCAACAGGTTCATCCCCCGAGCTCGTCAAGCTTCGGGCGGAAATCGTCAAGATCTCGAAAGAGGTCAGAGGACAGATGGGCCTCTACATCAAGCATGTTGAGTCGGGCAAGGAGTTGGCCATCGACGCGGACAAGATATTCCCTCTTGGAAGCGTGTTCAAGATCCCTGTCATGATGGAGGTGTTCCGTCAGGCGAAAGAGGGTCTCATTTCCATGGATGAGAAGCTCAAGCTGGAGAACAGGAGCTTCTGCATCGGCTCAGGTATTCTCCAGTTCCTATCTCCAGGCACCGAATTCACGATCCGTGACCTCGTCACATTGATGATAGTCGCCACGGACAACACTGCCTCCGAGATGCTTTGGAAGAGGATAGGCATCCAGAGGGTCAACATGCTGATGAAGGAGCTCGGCCTCGCCAGGACATCAATCTACCTGCCGTGGCGAGAAGGATTCCTCCTTTCGATGGGCAAAGGCCAGTTCAAGAACTCCTCCGTAGAGGAGGCTGCTCGAACCTGGAAGGGCCTTTCCGATCACGATCGCATGAAGGTGCTGAACGCGATAGACCTGGAATTCGCTGACCTTTCAATCGAAGATTTCAGGAAGGAGTACGAGAACCTGTACGGACTCAAAGAGGAGAAGAAGTTCAGGATTCAGCGAGAATACGACCAGGTCTTTGACAACATCGGCACTCCTCGCGAGATCGGGCGCCTCCTTGAGAAGGTCCTGAAGGGCGAGGTCGTCTCGAAGGAAGCGAGCAGGGACATGCTCACCTTGATGACTAGGTCCATGAGCGGGTCCTCGTTGCCCCAGTTCCTATCGGATGATGTGCTGGTGGCGGCTAGGTCGGGCATCACCGCAGGCTCTGTGAATAACGCAGGCGTGATATACATCAACTCGAATTCACACATAATCTTGTGCATATTCTGCAAACGCCTGGAGGAGAAGAACCCCGAGAGGGCGCAGCAGGCGGAGGCGAGGATCGCCCGGCTGCTCTATGATTACTTCAGCAAGGTCAAGTAGCTACGTCGTTCATCTTTGATTCGGAACGGTCTTCTTCTCTGTGAGTGACGCTTCTTTTTCACTCATCATGCGCCTGTCGATGGCAACGATCAATCGGGAGTCGGTGGCCATTGCGACATCCTTCAGTCTTCGAATCGATGATGACAATCAGAACTTGCCCGGTTCAGCGTTTCCAGATGGTTTCCTTGTCCCTGAGCTCGGCTGCCAGACCACCCTTTCTGCCCATGTCTTTCTGTGGAATGCATAAGGGGACTATCAATACATTGGTCTCCGACCTGAGCTGGCCTGCGAGGGTGGTCGCGGCCTCCTTGGCAACTTCCTCTGAGACAACCCCATCATCGAAGACTACGGCGATGTCCACATCCTCGCCAGGGGCGTGCTCTCCTCTCCCAATGCTCCCGAACAGCCTGCATTCCCGGAGCCACTCTTTCTCGCCGAGCCTGCTGGCGTAGAGCTTTGCAGCACTCCTCTGGGGGTCGGCCTCAGGGATCAGACGAAGCATCCTGATCTTCTCCCTGTCGTCCGCCAGGGCAACACATATCGCGTTGCCCATCCTCCGCGTGCGCACAAACCCCGCCTTCTTCAGCTCCTTGACCGCTCTCCATGCGGTCATGGTTGGGACCCGGGAAGTCCTCGCGAGCTCGTTAACGGTGAAATCTCTGTCGGGATAGGCCTTGAGCGTACGTATCAGCTCTACTCTTCCCTTCCGAGCCAGTATCTCAAGAAACTCACGTGAAATCAACCTAATCATACCTCTAGTGGTATGGTCATACCATTCATGGTATAAAACAATGACGCATAAGTGCTGCCAGTATAGCCATCCTCGAAAACATAAGTTGGAGGAAACCGACCCCTCCGAGGCAAATCTATATTCGAAGCCTATGGGATTTGGACTCGGGTCCGGGAGGTTACATGGACAACAGTGAGATAGCCGCAGTATTCGACGAGATCGCGGACCTGCTGGACCTTCAGGGAGTGGCATTCAAACCAATCGCCTATCGACGGGCGGCCAGGAACATCGAGTCCATGGAGATAGATATCAACGAGGTTGCGGCCGACGGAAAAATTGAGGACATTCCTGGTGTGGGAAAGGCGATGGCGAAGAAGATCGAAGAGATGATTAGAACTGGCAAGCTGGCCTACCTCGATGACCTCCGCTCCGAAGTGCCGTCCGGGCTTGTCGAGCTTCTCAAGATCCCAGATGTTGGCCCCAAGACAGCCGTGGTTCTCCACAATGAGTTGGGCATAACTTCAGTGGCGATGCTCAAGGAGGCGGTGCTCAGCCATCGGCTGCACGGAATCAAGGGATTTGGCGAGAAAACCGAAGAGCGTATACTTCAGGGCATCCGAACAGTGGAATCGAAGAGTGGTCGGACTCTGATGGGGATCGCCCTGCCGGTCGCGGAGGCATTCGTGGATCATCTGAAGGAATCTCTGCCTCTGGACAAGATATGTCTGGCTGGCAGCCTGAGGCGGGGGAAAGAGACCGTTGGGGATATCGATATCTTGGTTGGAGACGACAAACCGGCCACTGTCATGGACGCCTTTGTGTCCTATCCGGAGGTCGATAGTCTGCTGATGAAGGGCCCCACGAAGTCGAGTGTGAGATTGAGGAGTGGACTCCAGGTCGACATTCGCGCTGTGGAGTCAAAGAGCTGGGGCGCTGCGCTGTGCTACTTCACCGGGTCGAAGGAGCATAACGTATCCATGAGGAGGATCGGTGTCGAGAAGGGTCTGAAACTCAACGAGTATGGTCTGTTCGAGCGCGAATCTGGCACTATGGTTGCTGGGGCGACCGAGGAGGAAGTCTATGAGGCCCTCGGTCTGAGGTATGTGGAACCCGAGATTCGTGAGAATTCAGGCGAACTGGAGGCTTCGAAGCAGGGCACGCTTCCTGTACTCGTCAATAGGGCGGATATACGAGGGGATTTCCATGTGCACACGAGCTGGAGCGATGGCGCCAACAAGGTAGAGGATGTGGTCTCTAAGGCTATGGCCAAGGGATACGAATACATCGCAATCACGGACCATTCCCAGAGTCTAAGGATTGCGAACGGCCTGTCTCCAGAAAGGTTGAGTAAGCAGATAGAGGTCGTTCGGAAGGCGGACGAGCTGGGTGGAGGAAGGGTCAGAGTCCTCGCAGGAAGCGAGGTCGACATTAGGGCCGACGGCTCCTTGGATTTCCCCTCTTCGCTGCTCAAGGACCTGGATATCGTCATCGGATCTGTTCACTCTAGGTTCAAGATGGAGAAGAACGAGATGACTAAACGGGTTGTCAACGCAGTCTCATCAGGCCAGATCGACATCCTCGGGCATCCGACCGGACGCTTGATCGGCAAGAGGGCTCCCTACGCGCTTGACCTCGAGAAGGTATTCTCTGCTGCCAAGGATTCAGGCGTGTGCATGGAGCTGAATTCGTTCCCTGATAGGCTCGATCTAGCAGACGCGAATTGCAGACATGCAATGAACTCGGGCGTCAAAGTGGCTATAGCTACGGATGCCCATAGCGTGGAACAGATGGACTATATCAAATACGGAATCACAACGGCAAGGCGAGGCTGGCTCGAGGCGAAGGATGTTCTCAACACTGTGCGTGGGAAGGACATCTTGAAGCGACTCCATGGGGGCAGACCATGATCGATGAGCGAGAGAGTGCCAAGAGGAGGATGAGGGAGCTCGTCGACAAGATATCGCACCACGATGCCAAGTACTATGTCGAGGACAATCCAGAGATTTCAGATTATGAATACGACATGATGGTCAGGGAGCTAGCCGAACTCGAAGGGAGGTTCCCCGATATCATCCTCTCAGATTCTCCAACGCAGAGGGTCTCGGGGAAACCGCTTGAGGAATTCCCGAAAGTCGAGCACAGGGTTGCCATGCTCAGCCTCGGCAACTGCTATTCGTCCGATGAGTTAAGGGAGTTCGATTCCAGGGTCAGGAATTGGCTAGGCGGCGAGCCTGTTGAATACGTCGTGGAACTGAAGGTCGATGGCCTAGGCATAGCCCTGCTTTTCGAGAATTGCGCACTGACCAGAGGGGCCACGAGGGGGGACGGCATGGTTGGCGAAGATGTCACATCGAACATCAAGACAATCAGGAGCATTCCGCTAAGGCTGAACCCGGAAGGAGGCCTGCATAGCGTCGAGGTTCGCGGCGAGGTCTACATGCCCAAAGCTGGCCTCAGGAAGCTGAACAAGGACAGGGAGGCGAAGGGAGAATCGCTTTTCGCCAATCCAAGGAATGCGGCTGCGGGTTCTATCCGTCAGCTGGACCCCAAGATCGCAGCGACCCGTCCGTTGGAGGCCTATTTCTACACTCTGAGTTTCAGCGGGGATAGGATGCCTTCGACTCACGAGGGGTGTTTGGAAGTCATGCGGAAGTCGGGGCTGAGGACTAGCCCAAACACGAAGAAGCTCGATTCGATCGACAAGGTGCTGGAGTACATCATCTCCTGGCAGTCCAAGAGAGATGGCATCGAGTACGAGATTGATGGGATCGTCATCAAGGTCAACTCCCTGGCTCAGCAGTCAAAGCTCGGCTACACTGCGAAGGAACCGAGATGGGCCATCGCCTACAAGTATCCACCAAAACAGATGACGACTAGGCTGCTCGATATCCAGGTGCAGGTAGGACGCACAGGCACATTGACGCCGGTCGCCCTGATGGAGCCCGTCCAATTGGGCGGCGTCAAGGTTACCCACGCGACATTGCACAACGAAGATGAAATCAAGCGCAAGGATTTGCGAATCGGGGACTATGTACTGGTCGAGAGGGCGGGCGAGGTGATCCCGCAGGTCGTGAAGCCCATGACCGATCGCAGGACCGGCAAGGAGAAGGAGTTCAAGATGCCCCAGACGTGCCCTGTATGCGGTTCCAAGGCCGCGCGCGATGAGGGCGAGGTCGCTAGGAGATGCGTCAATGCCTCTTGCCCCGCCCAAGTGAAGGAAAGGCTTGCGCACTTCTGCTCCCGATCTGCCATGGATATCGAGGGTATCGGTCCATCGCTGATCGATCAACTCGTTGACAAAGGATTGGTCAGAGACGCAGCCGATCTGTACGGGCTGAAGAAGGAACAGCTGTTGACGCTGGAAGGAATC
>JALHSX010000024.1 GCA_022865445.1 Thermoplasmata archaeon
AAACAGCGAAGAGGGACAGGAATAGGAGCAGCATTGCTGGACGAATGTGAGAGAGTCTTCCGCTCGCAAGGACTCGTGAAGTACTCCTTGGAAGTCGAGGCCTCGAATTCGCTCGCGATAGCACTCTACGCGTCAAGAGGATACGTGGTCAAAGCGTCCATACAGGACTTCTACGGCGCCGGACGCCCCGCATTCTACATGGAAAAGAAGCTGGACCTTCAGAAGGTACCGGTCAACGTTCGATCCGCTTGACTGACAGCTCCAGAGGCATCTTGTTGATGGTCCACTTCTGGGCACCCTGAATTGGTTCCTTCTTCACGAGTGCGCGCGCATGTGTCTCGCGCATTATGTGGTCTCTGTGCACGGACAGGGCCGTTTCAAGGTCATGATGCCCGAAGTACTCCACGTCCACGGGGTCTTCGAACTCGAGCTTGAGTTCCTTTCGCATGTGCTGTATCCGTCTGATGATCTCCCTCGAGAGGCCTTCGAGTTTCAGGTTCTGAGTCACCTCGAGAGCGATGTAGACGTGTATGTCGCGCACAGATGCGTGTGAGAAACCGTGCTTCTCCTTCTCGGAGACGATGACATCCTCTTCTGTCAGGTCGAAGCCGCCCAGCCTGATCTTGCCCTTGGTCCGGAGGTGCTTGACGAGCTCGTTCTCATCTACCTTCGAGAGCAATTTGGATACCTCGGATGCCCCCTCCTTCAGCTTCGGCCCGAGGGTCTTCAGGTTCGGAGCAACGGCAAACTGGACCATCTTGTCCCTGCTCTCGATGACTTCGACCTTCTTGACGTTGAGCTCTTCCGCGATCATCTTTTCGAACCGGCGGAGAGTCCATGCTCTGTCAGTGTCCGCAGCTATGATGACCTCTGGCAGAGGCTGACGAAGCTTGGCGTTCACCTTCTGTCTAGCAAGCCGACCTGCCTCGACTGCAGTCATCACGAGAGCCATTTGTCTCTCGAGAGTCCCGTTGATCAAGTCATCATTGACATGTGGGTAGTCCTCGAGATGAACGCTCTCCTTCGGGCCGTGCAGATTCTTGTACATCCAGTCTGCGAAGAACGGTGTGATCGGGGCCATCAGCTTGGACAGAGTCACCAGACACTCGTTGAGCGTGCAGTGCGCGGAGAAGCGGTCCTGCGGATCGTTTTCCTCCCAGAACCTGCGTCGAGATCGGCGGACGTACCAGCTGCTTAGATCCTCCACGAACGATTCGATCGCGTGGACGGCCCTGTGAACCTCAAGTGCGTCGAAGCCAGCCCTTGCCTCATTGACAGAGGAGCTGAGACGAGACCTGATCCATCTGTCGAGGTCATGGGTCGGAGCGTATTCCTTCTGTTGCCTGAAACCATAGGCGTTCGCATTGGATGCGAAAAACGAGTACACATTCAGAAGCGTGGTCAGTATGGCGACCATCTCTTCCCTTACCAGCTCTGTCGAGAACTGAACGGACTGCCACACAGGATTGCCGAGAAGGTATAGCCTTGACGCATCTGCTCCTACAGTCGAGAACACATCGTCCGGGAAGATGAGGTTGTTCGAGCTCATGGTCATTCTCTTGCCATCTTTGTCCAGGACTTGCCCGAGAACGAGCACGGATAGGAAAGCGGGTTTGTCGAAGAGGAGGACGCTGAGTGCGTGCTGGGTGTAGAACCAGCCCCTGGTCTGATCGACGGTCTCAGCAATGAAGTCGACCGACCGATGCGAATCGAATTCCGCGATGTTCTCGAAGGGGTAGTGGTACTGAGCGAAGGGAGCGCATCCCGAGTCGTACCAACAGTCGAGGACTGACTCGTCTCTCGCCATGCTCCTTCCGCAAGTCGGACATCGGAGTCTCACGGCGTCCACCCACGGTCTGTGAAGGTCGAGATCGTCCGGCAGCTTCCCTTCGGACATCTCCCTGAGCTCATTGATGCTCCCGATGCAAATCTCGTGGCCATTCTCGCACCTCCATATGGGCAATGGAGTCCCCCAGTACCTGGACCTGCTGACGGCCCAATCTCTTGCATCGGAGAGGAAGTTGCCGAACCTTCCCAGCTTCATCGTCTCTGGAACCCAGAGTATCTGGTTGTTGAGGTCCACGAGCCTATTCTTTGCCGCAGGAACCCGCACGAACCATGCGTCCAAAGCCTTGAACTGAAGGGCAGTGTCGCACCTCCAGCAGAAGGTCCAAGCCGAATCTTTGACGAGCTCCCAGTCGAACAGAAGACCGCGCGATTCCAGAAGCCGCATAACCTCAGCGTCGCAATCAGTTGCCAGCTTCCCAGCTAGCTCGGGGATTTCAACTTCGAACCTGCCATCCATGCCTATCGGGTCCCAGAACTCAACTCCAGAGGCCTCGCCAATCTCAAAATGCGGAGCTGCAGTCGATGGGGCGATCGAGACTACTCCGGTGTTTTCTTCGGACATCCACGACGCAACCGAGTGAACGATCGTGAAGGCATTCGCTTTGGATTCATGATACCGGAAAGGCGGCTCATACCGTTTCCCCATGAGTTCGGAGCCCATCATCTTCGCGATTGGCACCGCACCCTCGGAGTAGAATGGAAGTCTGTCCTCGGCCACTATCAGTTTCTCGGGACCATGCATGAATGCGACGTACGATCTGTCCTTGTCGACTGCCAGAAGCGCGTTGGCGACGAGTCTCCATGGTTCGGTGACCAGAACGAGGACGCTGGCGTCGAGCGCATCGAGCCGCATCTTGACGATAACTTCTCTGGACTCCACGTGCTTCGCTCCGAGAGCGAACTCATGGGTGCTCAATGGAGTCCCACACCTCGGGCAATAGGGAACGACTTCTCGTTCCTTCGTCAGCAAGCCCTTGGAGTGCAATTCCTTCATGGACCACCAGACGCTCTCGATGTACTCGTTTGACATGGTAAGGTAGGCGTTCTCATAGTCGATC
>JALHSX010000174.1 GCA_022865445.1 Thermoplasmata archaeon
GTCCATCGTATAGCCGCAGGAGACGTCGACGACGAAGGTCAGCAGGTCATCAGTGAACACCATCCCCATGGCGCCGTCGTTGAAGAGTCTGAGAAGGTCAAATTGGAAGTCTATCTCGGAACTGGTGATCTGTCCCGCTGGAATGTCTCCTATAGGTATGGTTTGGTTGGCCAGTAGGTACCTCGAACTATTGAACACAACATAGTCTATAGTCAGATCGTGGACATCGTAATACCCGCCGTTGTCGATCGAGTAGGGAGCCGTGACGTGGACCATGCCGTCGGAGTATGTCCAGGTGACTTCATTCGGCGAGGGCAAGTTGACCTTGAAATCACCATGTGGGAAAGGCCATATGCTGGTGAAAGCTAGAGCGACTATGGCGATGTTCACGGCAGCTATGGCCATCTGAAGCAATCTGATCCGCGCAGCCATCCCTTTCTACGTGACGCTAATCAGGTTGTGCTCTAATAAACGTAGAGTCGCCGATATCACTTCAGGTCGCCGTCGAAGGCGGGGTAGTCATAGGCTTCTTCACCCTCGAAGAAACAGTAGTGAACCTTCGTGAACTGACGCTTGAAGTCGATGACGTCTGGCTTGACCTTCTCTGGCGCCTCTCCCTTCACCACGACCCGGGCGACAAGCTCCGCGACCTCCACCATGTCCTTCTCCTTCATCCCCAGTCTCGTGAGTTCCTGCGATCCGATACGGATGCCGCAAGGCCTGACCGGGTCGGAATCCCACGGCAACAGGTTCTTGTTCAATATGATATTCGCGGCCTCGAGGTTCTTCGCGACCTTTGCCCCGCCCTGGAACTGCTCGACATCCACCACGACCGTGTGGGACTCCGTGAAACCAAGGTGCTCGCAGAGCACCTCCATGCCTCTCTCGAACAGACCCTGTCCCAGCGCCTTCGCGTTCCTAATGACCTGGTCCGCATAGGCCTCGCCGAACTCCCTTGTCTCGGCCAGGGTCACGGCCAATGCGGCAACTGAGTGCAAGTGGTGATTGCTGGTCACCCCTGGGAACACGCCCCTCCTGAGCGATGTCTCGAGGCCCTCCTTTGTCAGGTCGGATAATATCATGCCATGCTGAGGGCCTGGCAGGGTCTTGTGAGTGCTTCCGGATATGACATCGATGCCTTCTCTCAACGGGTCCTGGAACTTCCTTCCCGCTATGAGCCCCAGCACGTGGGCGGCATCGTACCATGTGGAACATCCTACCTCAGAGAAGACGTCCTTCATCTCGTCCAGAGGAGTCGGGAAGAGGAAGACGGACTGGCCGAACAAAGCTACCTTTGGCTTGACCTCGCGGATGAGCCTCTTGGCGCCTTCGATATCTATGTTCATGTTCTTCTCGTCAAACGGGTAGTTGAAAGTCCTGATCCCGCGCATCCCAGTCGCGCCTATCTTCGCATGGGATATGTGACCCCCGTCGGAGAGTGCGACCGTCGTCATCTTATCACGGGTCTTGGTCAGAGCCATGAGAACGGCCATGTTGGATACTGTGCCCGAAGTGGACCGGACATCAGCGAATCTGCAGGCGAAAACCTCACGGGCCAGATCCTCGCAAATGGTCTCAATCTGATCGACATAGATGTTGCCCTGGTAGTACCTCTTCCCAGGCAAGCCCTCAGCGTATCGGTTGCTGAGGTCAGAGTTGAGAACCTCCCTTGCGGCAGGGCTCATAAGATTCTCGGACGCGATCAGAGGGATACAATCCTTGAACCAAGCACTGTGCTTGCGCGTGAGCTCCCTCACAGACTGAGCCAAATCCTTCGCTGAAGGCACAATCGTGGGGAATCAATCGAAGACTAAAAAATGTATGCATGAACAAGAGACGCACATCTGATGTCATCTTCGAAAAGCCAAGGGGGCAAACAACCGGAAAACGTCGCTTTTGCAGTTGCTGCAGTGGAAACGGTGGTCGATAACTTTCCAGATATCTATTTATAGAATGTATGACAATCTGTCATACAAGGCATTGCGATTTCAATGACCACGAAGAGCGCACGACTCAACATACGACTGCCGGAAGACGATCTCCGGGAACTCGAAGCGATTCGCGAGCGAACAGGCCTCCAGAGCGTTTCGGACGTTGTCAGAGAGGCAATCCAGGCATATCTCCACGATGAGATTTCCACCTGGAACGCCGACAAGATCAGCGCAACGCTGCCTGCCGCTCTGATGGAGGATGTGGAAATGTTCATCGCCAGCGGCGATGCGACTGACATCTCCCAAGCCGCTACGCTCGCACTTGCAGGATGGGTCGAGGAGAAGAAACGCTACTACCTCGAGGGCAAGGAAGTGCTTCGCCAGAAGGTATCAGAGGCAGTCGAGGAGCGCGGCGCGAAGAAAGGGATGGGTCGTACCGCAGCTCGAATGAGGGTTCAATGATTGCTGTCTACGGGACGGATGCCTTGATCCGCAGTTGCGGACGCTGATGCGCCCGCCGTTTAACGAACAAAGGGAAGGAAGGGCTAGTAACAAGCTCTGATGGGATGGGAAAACGCAGAGAGGGCAAGCGCCCTCTCGAAGCACTTTTTTAACTACATACTCCAACCAACGAACTAGTCTGGCATCACAGGCCTACTCACTTTTTCGATAGAACTGCCTTGAGCTCGTCGATGGGTTCGTTGGATGATGGGTCCTCCCCTCGCAACAGTCCCAGGTAGGCGCTTGTGTAGTCGCCCATTATGACCAAGGAGAACATCTTGGCGAGCGGACTCAGACCGATCGCGTCAACAGAATAGACGGAGGATCCCCTCCCGATCACGTCCTTCGTCGCCCGGATCCGCTTCTGCATAGGTCCTTGTCGGTCGTCATGCTCGAGGAACACAGCTGCGAACCCCTTGCTCCTGGCGTCCTTCACCCAGCCTACAATCTCGTTATGGTCCCATTCCGGCAGTTCAGAGCTGTAAGCTATGCTCTTGCCATTCTCATTGATCTGGTTCGCCCATCGCTTGGCGACAGGCCGAGACAGGCCATACCCGATGATCAGCGGGACGCACGTGAAGAGTTCGTGAGCGACCATCTTCGCCGGATTGTCGCTGGTAGGGACTGACTGTTTGCAGTACGCCGTCATCCTGCCCATGACCCTGACTGCTTCTTCGACCTGTTTGTCCTGCACAACGACTCCTGAGCGCTCGAGAACGCCAAGCATCGCCCCGAACATGTAGCCAATGGATGCCCTGGGCAAGAGGCCCGAAGGGAGCTTGGCGAACGGAACCGATACCGTGTCGCTCATCTTAGCAAGCTGACCGCCTGCCGATATCGCGACGATCTTCGACCGTTTCTTCCTCGCGTCCTCGAACATGCTCAAGCTTTCCTCGGTGTTGCCGGAATAGCTCGCGACTATCACGAGAGAATCTCTGCCAACATGACCCGGGAGGCTGTATGACCTGTAGACTTCGCACGGGACCTCTGACGACACCTCGAGCCATGCCTTGAGAAGATCGCCTCCTATAGCCGATCCCCCCATGCCGCACACGACAATCTCCTTCGGCACGAACCTCGGCAACCCAGACATTCGCCCACGCCTGAGGCCGTCAGCTAGATGCTTCGGGAGCGCTTCGATGGACCCGAGCATATCCTTCTGATCGAGCGCCCGGACTCTTTCCTTCGAATCCAACATCAAGCGCTTGTATTGGCGTGCAGATATAAATGAGTGCTCGGGTCGCCTATGAGCACGTTTGCCGGATGGCCTGCAAGAACCTCTAATAAGAATTGGCGAATCCTTTGTGGTCGTCAGCATTCGTGAGTGTTGTCCGCTTGAAGGGAGGGACCGCCATGGAAAGAAACGGTGAGAGCGTCAGCAGAGCAGGGCAGGGACGCGAGTCAGAAGGCATCATTGTTGCGAAGGGCGTGAAGAAGGTCTATGACTCGGGGAAGGTCAAGGTAGA
>JALHSX010000175.1 GCA_022865445.1 Thermoplasmata archaeon
CACCAGGTGGCGAACTCGGTCCTGAAGTTCGCGGAGGAGCGGAAATCCGCAATCGTTCTCGAGGACCTGAAAGGGTTCAAATCGAAAAGGAGCAAGGAACTGAATCGGCGCCTGAGCATGTGGCCGAGAAGGAAACTACACCAGATCATCGAGTACAAAGCACAATGGAAAGGCATCCCAGTGGTCAAGGTCGATCCAAGAAACAGCAGCAGAACGTGCCCGACATGTGGGAGAATACAGGATTCCCGAATGGGCACCGAGTTCAAATGCGAGTGTGGCTGGCATCTAGACAGGCACATCAACGCCAGCATCAACCTGCTGCAAACAGCCATCTCGAAGGGGATGGCAGGGGGTTTACGGTTTAACCCCGGCGCGTTCCAGCATGACGTGATGATGATCCTATACGAGCCAGCGATGGCCGCACGGTCGGAGCCGAATGGAACGAGTAGCATTGTTGGGGTGACCTAAATGTCACCACCCGATGATGCAACAGAACCGTATTTCCATACACGCTGTCGTCACGCTGCCGTAGACCACAAGACCCTTCGTTCGCCCACCTCTTCTCAAGACTACAAGCGATATCGCTGTATCTAGCTCGCGAGTGCAGTATTATATACAAATAGTGTTTACCTCAGCCCCGAGGTCGAAGAGACTTGATGGGCCAGGAAAAGATTTGCACATCATGCGGCGTCCGCTTGGTCAGGAAGATGGAGACGACTTTCCTCTGTCCCAGCTGCGGAAAGGCCATGATTGGCAGATGCATGAACTGCAGGGACCAGAGCGTTCACTACAAGTGCCCTGATTGCGGGTTCGTAGGACCTTGAGGTGTTTTTCGTGGGAGAAGTCGGGTTGCAGTACAGAGTTCTACCGGAGGGGCTCGAAGTGGACCTCAAGAAGCTCGAAGAGGACATCAGGAAGGCCTTGCCCGAGGGCACGAAGCTCAGGGCTGCGGAGCAGAGGCCTTTGGCTTTCGGTCTGAATGCGCTGCATGTCCTCATCGTCATGGACGACAAGAAGGGCGGCGCGGACCAGGTCGAGGCTGCGATTTCCGGTGTCTCTGGGGTTCAGAGCGTCGAGATAGTCGAGATGGGGCTGCTCTAAGTCGTCGGCTATGGCCATCCTGGGCAAGTGTTATTAGATCTCATTGCTCTCGAATTGCCAGTATAGAATCGTGACCTCTGGCATCTTACCGGTCAAGAATGGGGACATAGTCGCCGCGTTAGCGATCTTCGCAGGTTTTTCACGCCTCCTCGACGAGGCGCCCGGGCCTAGGTTCTGGCACGGGCCCTTTGACCGAAGAATCAATGGTAAGAAAGAGAGAAAAGGAGTTTAAGCCAGCCCGGCCGACTCGCTGGGCTTGACTATGCCTTCGGCCTTGGCCTGATGAACCCGGTCTTCATGAGCATCTTGGTCTGCTTCCTAGCGCGTCCGATGATCCTCTCGGCCTTCTCGTACAGTTCCTGTCTGGTGGCCTTCACCCTCGCGACGCCTTCGTTGATCGCGGCCATTCCGACGGCCGCCGCCTCTCTCGGGAAGACCTCCCACTCGTCCATGGTCGGCACTATGTAGTTCTGGTTGAGGCCGTTGTCCTCGGCGGTCTGGGCAATCTCCATGACAGCCGCGAGGCACATCGTGTCCGAGATGGTCCTGGCTTTCACATCGAGGGTTCCTCTGAAAATCCCTGGGAACCCAAGCGAGTTGTTGACCTGGTTCGGGAAGTCTGATCTGCCCGTGGCGACGACCTTGGCACCAGCATCGAGCGCCTCCCACGGCCATATCTCGGGTATCGGGTTTGCGGTCGCGAAAACGATGGAGTCGTCCGCCATGCCCTTGATCCACTCGGGCTTGATAGTGCCTGGTCCGGGCTTAGACGCTGCAACGAGGATGTCCGCACCCTTCATTGCCTCAGCGGGTCCGCCCACAACCTGCTCCTTGTTGGAGTTCTCGCACATGAACAGCTTCTCCTTGTACTCCGCCCTGACCTCGTCGCACCTGCCGAGGTTGAGCGTGCCCTTGGAGTCGCACATGACCATGTTCGCCCACTTGAAGCCTGCGAGGTGCATGATCCTGGATATGGCGATGTTCGCCGCGCCTGCACCGATGAAAGTAGCCTTCATCTCCGAAGGCTTCTTGCCCACGACCTTTGCTGCGTTGATCGCACCGGCCGCAACTATGGTGCCGGTACCCTGCTGGTCGTCGTGCCAGACAGGTATGTCGCACTCGGCTCTCAGCCTCTCGAGCACGTAGAAACACTTCGGCTGCGAGATGTCCTCGAGGTTGACGCCGCCCAATGATGGTTGAAGTATCTTGACGGTCTCGATGATCTTGTCAGGGTCCTTCGTGCCAAGGCAGAGCGGGTATGCGTCCACGCCGCCGAGATACTTGAACAGGAGCGACTTGCCCTCCATGACTGGCATACCAGCCTCAGGTCCGATGTCACCGAGACCGAGCACTCTTGTGCCGTCCGAGATCACAGCGACGGTGTTCCACCTGTTGGTGTGGATGTATGACAGATCCTTGTCCTTGTTGATCGCCTTGCAGGGCTCCGCGACGCCTGGCGTATACCAAACGGCGAAGGCGTTGAAGTCCCAGACAGCGCACTTCGGCACTATCTCGATCTTCCCTTCGTAGAACGGGTGATAGATCATCGCGAGCCTGGCGGGCTCGTACGCCTTCTTCAGAGCCGCTTCCACCGACATCTTCTCCAGCGGTTTCCCAAAGACCTTCTTCTTCGCCGGAGCCTTCCTCACGGTTTTCTTCGCGGCCTTTCTCTTGGCCGGCTTGGATTTCTTTGCCATTCGAATCTACCTCATCTATTTCGTTCGATTTCGAAAGTCGTCAATCGGATTTCTCAAATCCGACAAGCGGAGATTGATTCCGTCGATTAATACATTATTGTAGTACAGACGCAGGCTAGCTTGCCCACTCCGACCAAGTGCAATAAACACCAAGACGAGAATTGAACATATAATAGGGGCAAAACGCTTCTCGACGGCGATGAGGGCACTCGTTCTTGACGGATACACTGACGAGCCGGCATGCCTGGGAGTGCCGCCATACGTCTCCCCATATGCAAGGTTAGCATTCGGTGCACTTGCCAGTGCGGGCGCGGAGGTCGCCTACGCAACAATAGACCAGTGGAGGTCCAGGACGGTCAGACTCGATCGATATGACCTCTTGGCCGTCGTTAGGAATATCGCTGTCCCGGGAAAGTACCTGAGAGGAATGCCGGCGAGCGACAGGGAGCTACTGGAGATCGCTTCCTCGTTCAATGGGAGAAGCGCCGCGAACCTGGGTGTCGCCCCCGAGAAAGCCCCATCAAACCTGAGGGACGCTTTCGATCACCTAGCGTCGGGTGATTTCGATGCCTCGATCAATGATCTCGTCACAAAAGGGGAGTTCGTACAACGGCGGCGGACCTACGAGGAATGGAATTCATGGCTTGTTAGAGGAGCGAGTGTGTGCGCTCACCATCCGGATTATGGGGGGCCACTCATCGCAGAAGTCCAGATGTACCGCGGCTGTGTCAGGTACATCAGCGGCGGGTGCAAATTCTGCATCGAACCACTGTTCGGCGACGTCCAGTTCCGCAGACCATCAGACATACTCGCCGAGGTCGAGGCGCTGGCCAATGCCGGCGTTCGTAACTTCAGACTAGGGGCGCAGTCCTGCGTCTACTGCTACATGTCGGATGAGACTGGCAGGTCAGAGACCCCGACGCCCAATTCAGACGCCATCTCGAGGCTTCTCAAAGGCATCCAAGCCACGGCCAGACCCGAGGTCTTTCATCTGGACAACGCGAACCCCGCGGTAATAGCGGAGCATCCGAAGGAATCGCGAGACATCACCAAAGCGATTGCGGAGTACTGCACCAGCGGAAATGTGCTGGCGTTCGGTCTGGAGTCAGCGGACCCGAGAGTGACGAGAGCGAACAACCTCAACGCGACCGCTGAGCAGACTCTCGAAGCCATCAAACTCGTGAACGAGATAGGCGCTGCGAGAGGGCCGACCGGATTGCCGCAGGTCCTCCCAGGCATCAACTTCGTCTGCGGCCTCGACGGGGAGACGAAGGAGACCTACCGGCTCAACCTCGATTTCCTCAGAGAGGTGGTGAGTCAAGGGCTGATGCTGAGGCGGATCAACATCAGACAGGTCATCCCATCGAGGGGCGAGTTCCCAGGTGTGAGATCCAAGGCGGATTTCACCAAGTTCAAGAGAGCGGTCCGGGAGGAGATAGACGGGCCATTGCTGGAAAGGCTCGTCCCGGACAGAACCATACTGCGATCCGTCTACGCCGAGGTCAGGGAAGGGGGAAGGACTTTCGGGAGGCAAGTCGGGACATACCCCTTGCTGGTGTCCATGTCATACGCCGTCGACATCGGCAAGAGAATCGATGTGGCCGTCACCGGACGGGGCTTCAGAAGCGTCAATGGAGTCGAACACCCGACCGATGCGAACTCCGCAACCCTCTCGATGCTCGAGGCGGTCCCAGGGATCGGGAAGAGGAGGGCGATGAGCATCGTCAGGAAGAGACCTTTTGCCACCAAGGCAGACCTCTGGAAGCTCTTCGATGAACCCAATGCTTTGGCCTCCGCGCAGTTTCACCTAGCCTTAAGAAATGTAATAGAGAAGCAGTAGACAGTTACTTGTACGAACCTCTCGATTTGAGTGGGAGGAGGGGGAGCGCGTGGAAGTATCAACGGCTGCGAAATACCCGTTTCTGAAGGAGTCGGCCAAGTATCTGAGAGACACGGGCGTCTCTCTCGACCAACTCATCTCCAGCGTCGCGTACGAGCGCGCGCGCTATCAAGGAAGAGGGCGCGTGATGGAAGCCCTTGATGACGGTTCCATCGACGATCACCCCATCTCCTCAAAGATAGATGCGACGATTGAGCTGCTCAGCTACCCGATCGCCAGGATGATCGTTTCTGCTGTCGCGGACCCTGCCTTCGTGAGGAGATACGCGATAGCCGAGGCGAAGAAGGCGAACGAGAGACTCAAGGGCGAGAGCACCGAGTTCGTCATGAAAG
>JALHSX010000176.1 GCA_022865445.1 Thermoplasmata archaeon
AGAATTCACCGAAGGATCTCGAGAAGATACGGCGTAGGGTGGAGCACCAAATCACCCCTCAGACGCACGTGATGTGCACGATTTGTCAGAGGGCGTGCCCGTACACCTCTGCTGAGCGCAGGAAGAACCGGATCACCGCTCCAAGAGAAGCCGTCCGCGTCTGAGGGCACTGATACGGGCAACGGCCACGCCAGCAGGTGGCTTTTGGCGTCAACAATGCGAAGTGAATGACGGTAATGTTTAAATCAGACAATCGAATATGTGCGCTAATGGTCTCAAGGGACAGGATCAACCACATCATCGAAGGCTATGACAAGGATAACCTGGTCATCGCCACGGCCTGCTCACATACCTCCCTCCAGATATTCGACGGCGCGCGCAAGGAGGGTTTCAAGACGCTGGGTATCGCCGTGGGTCAGAAGACCAAGTTCTATGACGCGTTCCCGCTCGGCAAACCCGACGAATTCTTCTATGTGGATTCATACACCCAGCTGTTGGACCGTTCCGATGAGCTGGTCGCGAAGAACGCAATACTCATCCCTCACGGTTCTTTCGTCGAGTACATGACCCCGAAGAACTTCGTGGAGTTGGAAGTCCCGACCTTCGGCAACAGGCACGTCCTCGACTGGGAGAGCGACAGAGACAAGGAGAGGGCATGGCTTACCGCCGCTGGCCTCGAGATGCCCCACAAGATCGATGACCCGAAACTCATCGACAGGCCAGTGCTCGTTAAGTACGACGGCGCGAAGGGCGGCCGAGGATTCTTCATCGCTAAGGACTACCCGGACTTCAAGTTGGGGATCGACCACGCGCAGAAGTTCTCCATCCAGGAGTACATCCTGGGAACTAGGTACTACATTCACTATTTCTACTCGCCCATTAAGAGCGAGGGGTTCAAGCTCAGCAAGGGGACCCTCGAACTCATGAGCATCGACCGCCGAGACGAGTCGAACATCGACGAGATATACAAGCTCGGAGCCACTGAGGAGCTCAAGAAGCTCGGCCACTACCCGACATTCGTGGTGACAGGGAATGTACCGGTCGTCGTCAGGGAGTCCCTGCTCCCGAAGCTGCTGGACATGGGCGAGAAGGTCGTTGAGAAATCGCTGGAGCTCTTCGGCGGCATGATCGGGGCGTTCTGCCTGGAGTGTATCGTGACCGACAATCTCAATGTCAAAGTCTTTGAGATCTCTTCCAGAATCGTTGCGGGGACCAACCCGTTCATCTCCGGCTCGCCCTATTCCGACCTCATCGAGCCTGGTGTATCCACCGGGAGGCGCATAGCCCAGGAGATCAGGCTTGCCAAGGACCAGAACCGATTGGGAGAGATCCTCTCTTGACGCAATTCTTCTTCATATTGGCCGACTCAGAGCTAGAGCTGGTGCCTCCAGAGATCGTCAACGAGAGATGCATCCTCAACAACGCCCGCGCCCGAGGCAAGGCCCCCGAGAAGATACTGCTCGACGCGTCTCATCACCACCCTGCATTTGGCAAACTCCCCCCCGATTCGGAGCGCAGGGGCAGGCCTGACATAGTGCATTTCTTTCTCATGCTGTGCATCGATTCTGACCTCTCGGTCGAGGGGAAGCTGAAAGTGTTCGTGCACACCAGGAACAACGATGTCATCGCGGTCAATCCAGAGACGCGGCTGCCGCCGCACTATCCTCGTTTCGTAGGCCTGATAGAATCACTCTACGAGCAGCGTGTCGTGCCTTCAAGAGAGAACGCGTTGCTGGAGCTGAGGAACGATGTGACCCTTGACGCCCTGGTCAGTGCTCTGAAGCCTGATGAGGTCGTCGTGATGACACCGAGCGGGGAGGCGGTCCCGTTGCCGGAGAAATTCGCTTCCATCAAGGGCGAGCGCGTGGTCGTCATCATCGGCGGGTTCTCCAAGGGCGATTTTAGATCAGACCTTAGCAAGATCAAGCACACGAAGGTATCGGTTGGGCCAAGGCTTCAGAAGGTCTGGACCGTGACAGCCAAGATACTCTGCGGGATTGGTTTCTCGGCCAGAATCGGGGAAGTCAAGGAAACAAAACCTTCAAAACCTCGTCGCGCTCCGAAAAAGAAAGCGGAGTAATCCCTTCGCTGGAGATCATTCTCGATTTGCCAGGGCCAGCGATTATCTTCCCGACCACTGACGCATCGATGCCCATCCTGTGGACTTCTGCTACGAACTTGTCGGAGTCCGATGGTTTGAACGTGGCCAGCAGAGCCCCAGAACCGAGTAGCCCGAGCGGGTTGAGGCCGTATTTCGCGCAGAGTCTGGCGGTCTCCTTCCTTACGATTATCTCGTCGGTCCAGAGATCCACCGACTTGCCCGAAGCCTCGGCCAGTTCCTGGACCCCCATCGCAACCCCTCCCTCGGTGGGGTCGTGCATCGCGCTGACTCTGTATTTCAGCGCGACCTTCGCCTCCGGCACGATGGAAAGACCCGGGCGGAAGAGGTACTTCGCGGCCCTGTTCACGAAGGATTCATCGAAGACCTTGAGCAAATCGGCTCTCTTCTCGCGCGCGATGGCCGCGGTGCCCTCTATTCCCGCCCCTTTGGTCAGCACGAGCACATCACCTGCCCTCGCTCCGGATGATCTCACGATGTTTCTGCCTTTCACAACGCCATGCATGTCGCCGACCACTATTGGATGGTCGATGCCGGGGGTGACCTCCGTGTGGCCGCCGGTGACCGCGATCCCCAGCTCCTTCGCTGCGGCTGAGACCTGCTTGAAGATGCTCTCGGCAAGAGCCTCGTCGGATCCGACGGGCAGAAGGATCACGGCCTGAAACCATGCGGGCACCGCACCCTTGGTGACGATGTCGTTCGCGTTGACATTGACGGCATACCAACCTATCATGTCGGATGCGTAGGTGACGGGGTCCGACTTGAGCACCAGCAACTGTTTGCCCAGCTTCACAACCGCGGCGTCCTCGCCGAAGGTGGGCCCTAGCAGAACTCGCCTGTCCCTCGCTCCTGAGTTCTTCAGAAGCCTTTTGAGCAGGTCCGGAGGAAGCTTGCCCGTTCTTAGCGCCATTGTCCTTTCGAACAACGTCTGAGGCTAATATCGTTTTCGTGGGTTTGGGCCAGGCCTGGCAGTATGACTAAAGTTGGACACCAATGCTTTATATTGCTCTTGTGCTTGAGGGTCGGGGCGATTCGGATGATCTCAGAACGCGTGAAGCGAATACAAGAATCTGGCACCATGAAGATGAAGGAACTGGCCGGGCAGAAGAAGAAGGAGGGCAAGAAGATCATCTCTTTCACTGTTGGTGAGCCCGATTTCGACACGCCAAAGCACATTGTCGAAGCCGCAAAGAAGGCGCTCGACGAGGGCAAGACGAGGTATCTAGACGCGCCGGGACTTCCGGAGCTGCGCGAGGCGATAGCTCAGCGGGCCAAGGCGGAGAACGGCATTCCCTGTGAATCGTCCAATGTCCTCATCACCCCGACGAAGCAGGCGATTTTCGAGACCATCTTGGCGACGATCAACGAGGGTGACGAGGTCCTGATGCCCAATCCAGCATGGGTCACCTACGAACCCTGCGTCCAGCTGGCAGGGGGCAAGGCGGTCCCTGTGACAACGACCGAGGAGAACCAGTTCAGGTTCACCCCTGATGACGTGGCCGAGCTCATCACGCCGAAGACGAAGATGATCCTGTTCAACTCTCCGTCCAACCCGTGCGGCGCCGTCGAGACCCACGAGGACATCAAAGGCTTGGCGGACCTCGCGAAGGACCACAACCTCCTTGTCCTGTCCGATGAGGTCTACGAGAAGATCTTGTTCGACGGCATGAAGCACTTCTCCATTGCTGCGGAGCCCGGGATGATGGACCGCACGATAACTATCAGCGGCTTCTCGAAGACCTACGCGATGACGGGCTGGCGCATGGGTTGGCTGATCGCACCGAAGCCGATCTTCAAAGGCATCAACAAGATCCAGCAGCACTCGATAACGCACGCCGTCTCATTTGCCCAGTACGGCGGCCTTGCGGCTATCACGGGGACACAGGAGCCCGTCAAGATGATGGTCAAGGAGTTCGAGGAGCGCAGGAACCTCATCATGAAGCTGATGAAGGAGATACCATCGTTCAGCTGCGACACGCCGAAAGGCGCTTTCTACGTGTTCCCGAGGTACGAGGGCAAGATGAACTCGGAGGAGATGGCCCTGTATCTCATGGACAGTGCAGAGGTAGCGATGACCGGCGGGTCAGCCTTCGGCTCTGCTGGTGAGAAACACCTGAGGATATCCTACGCCACCAACAAGAAGAACATACAGGATGGCATGGAGCGCCTCAAGAAGACACTCGCATAGGCGCAGGCTTCTTTACAAACCTCTTCTCCTCTTGACCTTCTTCTGACGAGCGATCTTTCTCACGCGCTTCGGGGCAGTCCTCTCTTTCTCATGGAGGCTCTTGAGGTCCAGCCTCTTGTAGATTATGTAGGGTTCGAACCCCACCTGTCGCCAGGCGGCTCTTGCTTCGAAGTTGTCAAAGGCAACGCCAAGCTGGATCGACCTGACCTTGTTCTTCTCGAACCACTTGACGGCACGGCTGAGCATGTTCTTGGCGACGCCTTTCCTGCGCCGCTCTTCGAGGACATAGACGTCGGATATGACGCCGATCTTCCTGTCCTTGAACACGGGCGTGTTGGGCGAGAGGAGACAGAGCATGAAACCCACGATCTCTCCCTCTTCCTCAGCCACGATAAGCTTGGTGCTTATCTCGGAGAACCGCTCCTCGAGATACTTCGACCACTTCCTCTTTCCGTCCCAGGCCAGGGCAAACTGGTCAGACAGCTCTTCATGGTGCTGGGCCAGCATCTCCCATAGACCGACGATATCGTTCAGGTCGTCGCTATTGGCATCTCGTATCACAATACGGATTCGTGCTATGGACCCAACTCCGTGTCCCCTAGTCGTCTCGATGGTGAAT
>JALHSX010000025.1 GCA_022865445.1 Thermoplasmata archaeon
CGCTTCCGAGAAGGATATCTTCTCAGGGATGCCTGGGCCGATCGGGCCGAGTGTGCCAACTAGTATTGCTACGAAGGCCGTGAGGACCAGCAGCGCTCCCAGTGCGCATATGATGAGGAGGCGCTTGCTCCTCACGTCGGTGGGACTATGCCCTTCCTCCTTGGGCTTCTCAGTTCCAATCAGCACGACCACCCTTTTTGGCAGACTTCACGTGAACAATTCCGGGTGGATGATCTCTGCCAGCTGTTCCAGTCCGTCGACGACCCGCGGTCCGTACCGGCTCACGAGGTTGTCGTCGATGGAGTATATCTTGTCGTGAGAGACGGCGAACGTGATGCTCCAACCGGATCTATCCGCGAAGTCCGATGCCGTCGTTGTCGTCATCGGACCTACAGTGTAGACGATGATCTGAGGGTTCTGCGCGATGATGAACTCCGGCGTCAGCTCAGGATACTCGTTGCTCGCGTTGGACGCGATGTTGGCGCCTCCAGCCAGCCGAATCATGTCGTTTCCGAATGATCCAGGTCCGTAGGTCCAAAGGGGATAGTACTCGATGTATGTCCTGACCTTCTCAACCCCCGCAGCAAGAGTCTTGTTCGTCACCGCGTTGATCCTCGCCTGTAGGCCGGCAACCAGTGACTCGGCCTCGAGCGAGTGCCCAGTCAAGCTTCCGGCGAGTCTGAGGTCTTTGATGACGTCTTCCATGGTCCTCGTTGCGAAGATGAAGTATGGAACTCCCTGCGCCTCCAGCTGGTCCAGCTGTGCCCTCGGCACAAGGTCGCTGCTGACGATGAGGTCAGGCTTGAGGCTCATGATCACCTCCATGTTCAGCGTGTAAGAGCCGATCTGCGGCAGACTCTTTGCCTCCGCGGGGTAGTCGCTGTAGTTGTCGACTCCCACGACCTGGGAGCCTGCACCGACTGCGAACAGTATCTCCGTAGGCGAGGGAGCCACAGAGACTATCCTCTGCGGAACCCCGTGCAGCTCCACGGTCCTGCCATAGTCGTCGACTATGCTCAGGGTGACTTTCTTCTGGGTTCCGCCAAGAACATATCCTGCGGAGAAACCTATCACGGACGACGCCACGACAGCGATTACCATCCAGACCTTCCAATCGAACGCACTTCCACTTTTCGATGCCATTGTGCTCACTCCTCTTACGTCCGCCCATAGGCGCGCGCGACGCCGTGGGATGACGCGTATGCTCTAAAGCACACTTGAAATACTGAAAGTGTATTTGATTGTTTGCATAAGAAGTGCCAAGGACAAGCTCCGCTCGGCACCATGAGATTGAAAGAATGAAAGGGCGTTGAAGGGGTTTGATCGAATGCACAGCCTTCTGCTGAGATCAGGCGGACTTCGTCCCTTCCTCGAGGCTGGCTTCCAGTATGTCCATTGCCTCCTCGAGGATGTCGTCGGGCATGATGATCGACGGGTGCAGCCTTATGACGTTGTCATAGGTGCCACAGGTCAGGAGGATCAAGCCCTTCTTCATCGCAGCGACCTTCGCCGCCTTCGTCTCCTTCGCTGCCGGGGTCTTGGATTTCGGATCGCTGACAAGCTCGATAGCCATCATCGCGCCCATCCCTCTGATGTCGCCGATGATCGGGAACCGAGACTGCATCTCCTTCAAGCGCTTCGTGATGTACGCGTTGATCCTGGGGACGTTCTTCATACCCTTCTCGATCACGCCGAACTGGGCGAGAGCTGCAGCGCATGCCACGGGGTTGCCTCCGAAGGTGCCGCCCAGGCCTCCGACTTGCGGAGCGTCCATTATCTCGATCCTTCCAGTAGTCGCGGACACGGGGAAGCCGCCCCCGATGCCCTTGCCAGAAACGAGTATGTCCGGCTCGACGCCCGGCCAGTGCTGCACCGCCCACATCTTTCCGGTTCTGCCAGCGCCGGTCTGGATCTCGTCGTCGACATAGACCGCGCCGTGCTTCTTGCATATCTTGGTGATCTTCGCGTAGAACTCCTTGGGAGGTACGATGAAACCGCCCTCTCCTGCGACCGGTTCACCGATCAGGCACGCGACCTTGCCCTGGAACTGGGGGCTCGACCATGTCTGGTCGATCTTGTCTGCGCACGCCACGCCGCAAGATGGATAGTCCATCTTGAACGGGCATCTGTAGCAGTAGGCGAATTCGACCTTGTAGGTTTCTGGCAGAGGGCCGAAACCTGCCTTGTATGGCATCTCCTTGGAGGTGAGAGCCATGGCCATCATCGTCCTGCCGTGGAACGCGTGAACGAACGAGAACGCAGCTTGTTTCTTCGTGTAGTGTCTCGATATCTTCACCGAGTTCTCAACAGCCTCGGCGCCAGAGTTGTACAGGACCGACTTCACCAGTCCGGGATGTGGTGCGATGGTAGCCAGCTTCTCTGCCAATCTAACGTAGCCCTCGTAAGGCGTAACCTGGAAGCATGTGTGGAGGAACTTGTCCGCTTGTTTCTTCACCGCGGCGACAACCTCCTTTGGCCTGTGCCCTACGTTCGTGACGCCGATCCCGCAGCCTATGTCGATGAATGTGTTCCCATCGACGTCCCAGAGCAGGGAGCCCTCGGCCTTCTCGATATAGACGGGTGCGCTGATGCCCATCGCCTTCGACAGATACTTGTCTCTCAGCTTGCCGAGTTCCACGGATTTCGGTCCTGGGACATCGGCAGTCTTTATTGAAGCCTTTTTCGCAGCCATGTTGATACCTCGAAGTTCGTGCAACTAAAGACGCTTTCGTTCGTGGATAGTTGAAACTATAGATAGTCTTTTCGAAATCACTTCAAAGGGGTCTTCCTGTGAAAAGGCCTATCTGGCCATGACTTTCTTGAGGCCGGTTTCGAATATCGACAGCCCAGCGTCGAGAAGCTCTTCAGTGATCACCAAGGCGGGCATGATTCGTGCGACATTGCCCGAGCGGCCGCCTTTCCACGCGACAAGCCCGTTAGAGAAGCATTCCTTCTGCAACCTGACCAACAGGTCGGGATCAGGCGCCTTGGATCCTCCACGCTTTATCAACTCAATCCCGACGTAAAGCCCTCGTCCTCTTACGTCCCCAATCACATCCAACCGTGACATCATCTCTCTGCAGCGTTTCAGTGTCCGCTGTCCGAGATGACGGGAGCGTTCCGCGAGGTCGTGCTTTTCCATGAACCCTATGCCCGCAAAACCAGCAGCACATGACAGAGCATTGCCCCTGAATGTGCCGACATGGGCTCCCGGACCCCATGTATCCAGCTCCTTCTTGAAAACGATACCAGAAATTGGGAGACCGCTGCCCATGGACTTCGAAACGGTCATGATGTCGGGGGTTACCTTCTCGTGTTCCATAGCGAACATGTCGCCTGTTCTACAGAACCCGGTCTGTATCTCGTCTGCAACCATTATGAGGCCGTTATTGTCGCAGATCCGCCTGATCTCCTTCAGGTATCCAGGAGGCGGAGGGACGATCCCTCCTTCGCCTTGGATGGGCTCTATCAGGAGCGCACCAGGAGCGGCAAAACCAGTGTCTGAATCCCGAACAAGGTGCTCAAGATAGTGAGCGCAGGAGAGAGAGCAATCAGGATGCTTCAACCCGAACGGGCATCTGTAGCAGTAAGGATACGGGGCGAAATAGACCTCGGGCACGCCGGGCAAGTAGTTCGCCTTGGCCGATCTTTTCGCAGTCAAAGAGAGCGAGATGCCCGAGACACCATGCCACCCGCCCTCGAATGATATGACGCCCGGTTTCTTCGTGTTGAACTTCGCGAGCTTGACCGCAGCCTCCACCGCGTCCGCACCTGTCGGACCGCACATAAGAACCTTCGAGTTGTTCTTGAGGCCTCCTGGGGCGAGCCCGACCAGCTTCTTGGACAGTGCCACGCGAGGTTCGGAAGGAAAGTCCAGACCGTGGGTGATCTTATCTGCCTGCCTTCTCACGGCCTCAACGACGCTGGGATTCGAATGGCCGACATTGAGTGCACCCACTCCCCCGCTGAAATCGATGAAGATGTTTCCGTCGAGGTCTTCGACTGTGGCGCCCAGCCCGCGCGAAATGGCCAGCGGAACCTGGCCTGGGTACACGAGGGCATTGGAGTCATACTTCCTCTGCTCCTCGAGCATGGCCGTAGATTTCGGGCCTGGAATGGCCTTCGTGACTTTCAAAACACCTTGCAGGTTGTATTTGTAGAAAGCGTCCTTAGACAACTGCGTGTCACCTTGGACCCGAATGACGGACAATCGATAATAGCATTTTGCGAGACTTTTATCCAAAACCGCCTTCAGCCGTAGGGAATCTCGACATCCGATGGTCTGCTCTTCTTCTGGGCGTCGCGATGGATCACCTTGAGCTGCGCCTCCAGCCGCTCGGCCTCCTTGCACAGAGGTTCGACATTCAGATTCATGTGGAGGATCATCTGGTCGATGGTAGCAAGGATGAGGGCCGCTGCCCTGGCGTCGGCTGTATCTGGCTTCGCCTCGGCAAGCAGCGTGATGACATTGAATCCCCGCCTCTTTCCCTCGTTCAGCAGGACGCCCGCGGTTCCGGAGATCACGCCTTCGACGAACGGCTCGGCGTCCGCATCGAGCAGCATCTTCTGCGCCTCCTCCGTGCTCCCGATGCCATAGACCGCGATCTCGCCCTTGTCATCGATCTCGACACCCTCTTCCCGTTCCACGACCAATCCGCCGGCAGATATTATGAGCCTGCACTTCTGCGCCTGGGCGTAGTCCATGATGGCCGAGCCGATATTCCTCAGCAGGTTGGCGGATGGCTGCAGCTCCGTGGAGAATACGACGATCTGCGGCTCGCCCGGTTTCAGCGCGGGCCTTGCGTAAACCCTTGCTGGTCCCAGAGGCTCGCCGTTCCTGATGAGCGAGAGGGTGGGAAAAGAATCGGAGTCCATAACGGCTATGTACTCCAGCTTCAGAAGAGCTATCAGATAGTTCGCAACGATCGAGCTCACGAGACCGACGCTTGGAAAGCCGTCGATCACGACGGCGTTCCTGAGATCCATCCTCTTAAGCTCGACTATCTCGACAATTCCCATTTCATAACCATGATGATACACGTAGAATATAGAACTTGACCGTTGCCCGCTTTATGAACGTGCAGCCGACCAAGGCCATCAGCCAAGGTTTAATAGAATAGTGCTTCATCTAGACAGCGGCCAGATGGGCCGGTGGCTTAGCCAGGATATAGCACTGGCCTTCTAAGCTCGCACAGAGCGGAAGAAAGCCAGTGGTCTCGGGTTCGAAAGGCGCCGAAAGCGCCCGAAACTCCCGACCGGCCCGCTAGCCCCGCCAAAAGGCATATAAAAAGGAACGATGTACGGCTGAAGGCGCAAGGGAGTCTGACGCATGAAACGGAGCTCACGAGCATGGAAGAAACGCGGAAAACAGCGCTGGAAGTGGCGCAAGAAGAAGATGAGAAGGCGGAAGAGAGCGCAGAAGATGCGTAAGAAGTAGGCTCCCCTAACGCAATCCATTTGGGGGTATGGGGTAACCTGGTATCCTAACGGGCTCCAGTTATGGGAATGATTTCCTTTGGGTTGGCTGACCAGTGATGACTAACTGGAACGATGACCCATGTCCGCTAGAACGCGCGGAGTCGCTCTCCGCGTGGAGGAAACCCGTTGATGGGGGTTCAAATCCCTCTGCCCCCACTCTAACCGTTGCACCCTCGACTGAGTGTCCGCTCTCAATTGGCCGAGGATAGATTCTTCCCAAGGCCGACTCTTTCGGGACTCGTATGCAGCAGGAGCCTGTATTCTTCAAGGACAGGGCCGAGTGGCGAAGATGGCTCCGGAGGAATCACGACAAGTCATCGGAGATTTGGATCCTCACGTACAAGAAACACACCTGCAGACAATGCGCTAGCTATGAGGATACGCTCGAGGAGGCCATCTGCTACGGATGGATAGACAGCAGGGTGAGACGAATAGATGATGAACGACACACTTGGAGGTTCGCACCGAGAAAGCCCAACAGCATCTGGTCCATGAGCAACAGGAAGAGGGCAGAGAGGCTAATCAGGGAGGGAAGGATGGCCGACCCTGGCATGGCAAAGGTAGATGCGGCCAAGCAGAGCGGAGAGTGGGATAGGGCGTATGCTCCGAGCAAGCCACCGAGGATGCCAACGGATCTCAAGAACGCGCTGATGAAAGACGACCTTGCATGGGAGAACTTCCAGGCCTTTGCAAAATCATACCGCACGACTTACATCTACTGGGTTTCCGCTGCAAAAAGGGAGGAGACGAGGAGGAACAGGATCAGAGAGGTCGTGCGCAGGGCAAGGCGAAACATCAAGTTCTACATGGGTTGAGGGCAGGGTTCTGAGAGCAAGCCCTGCGCCTCTGCCCCCAACTGGTCCACTTATCTCGAAGAGAATGGATATAGGTGTCTTGACGATGCCGACCGCCAATCACAGGAACAAGGGGAATGCTCGCGCATGACTGTCAAGGTATCAAAGGCCACCAAGAGAGACCTGAAGAGGCTCATAGAGATGTTCTCCGACCCGGATCTCAAAACGAACATCGATGAATCCGATTGGTTCGTCCACTGCTATTTCGACTATCATCACATCAACGTCGCCAAAGTCAAAGGCGAAATACAGGGGGCTTGTTTCTGGCGGATAGAAGGCGAGAGATACAGCGGTCTTGGCTGGATTGAGAATCTGTGGGTAGAGGAGCAATATAGGAGACTGAACCTGGGAGAGAGACTCCTCAGGAGATCAATAGATGATATGAAGGTCTTCTTCGAGAAAGACAATAAGAAACTCAGAAAAGTTGTGCTCACGACCCAAGTGGAAAGAGCCAGCGCTAGGAAACTCTACGAGAAGATCGGGTTCCGAAATGTTGCGAGTCTAGGAGACATGTACGACCCCGGAGGGCACGACCTAGTCTACATCCTGGACATGCAGGGCTATTCGAGCAACCCGGCGTCCCAGGAACGTCCTGCAAACGATAGGAATGGATGAGAAGACAAAATAGAAAAGAGGATTTGTAAAGGGTTTGTCAGGTCTGCAATCAACCTCAGCTGCCCGCATTGATCAAGATCGTCGCACCGGTGAGTCCAGCCTTCTCGCTAAGGACCGTTGCCTTCAAACCGTAGGTCGGCAACTGCATGCCGATGAACCCGAACGTTCCTTTGTAGAACTGCGAGTAGTAGAAGGTGTTCTTGTCGTCGAAGGTCGGTGCAGCTGGTAGCGACGGGAACGATGTGGGCACGCCAACGAGCGTTATGGTGTTCGCGATCGTTGGCCTGAGGCCGAACGAGGCGTCCATCAGCTGTATGCGCTCCCTGGCGAAGTTGCCGTTGGCCATGTACAGAGGCTTCGGGTGCGCGTCGACAGCTCCGATAGCCACATGGCCAGGGTGCAGTCCGACATCGTTGTCTCCCATGGACATGTCACGGTACCAGATCATCAGGCCTGGCGTGTGCGACCAGAACTTCACGTATAGTCCGACGTACTGGTAGCTGTTGTAGAGAGCAGAGTCGTACCCGACGAAGTTCCGCCACTCCATTATGTAGTAGTGTCGGAAGGTGCCGCCGACTCCCGCAGTCGCAACGCTCCAGCCGGAGCCCATGTCATCCGTGGCAGTGACCGTCCACTTGGATGCAGAACTCAGGTCCACGAGGTCTTGGAAGACAATCGTTCCATCGGAACCGACGACCTTAATGTCGTCCACTGTCCAGCCGAGTCCATAGACGCCCCCGTCCTGGCTCATGCGGAATCTGAGCTGCACATTAGCCATGCCCGCGTAGGCGGACATGTCCATCTCTTCGAAGACGGTCTTCTTCACGGTGCCCGTGATTCCGTTGCCCGGGTTGCTCCCGATCGGGTTTGCGGTCGTTGTGTACCTGCCCGCCAAAGAGGTCCAATTCAGCCCATTGTCGGTCGACACCTCAACGCAGGCCCAGTCGTAGTACTGCTCCAGGTCCCACCACTCGTAGAACGAAAGCTTGGCCCCCACTGATACGGTTGGGAGTGTCGTGGTCATCATGTACGACGACCAAGTCCCTCCCATGACATCCGTCACGTCAGGCTTGAAACCAGAGTACCACTGATATGCGCCGGTATTCGGACTGGGCAATGGCAGAGTGACCGATTTCTTCGGCAACTCAACCTTGATTGCCCTGGTCCCGATCTTGCCTTCTACCTGGGACAGGCTCACGGTGCGCGAGACCGGTGTCATGTTCGAGTAGTCCAGGTATACGGTAGCGCCGTTCTCCCAGCCGAGCACGTACTTGCTCCAAACGTTCATGTGCGCTGGAAGAACCCCGAGAGCTATCCTTCCGTCAGGGGTCGGCCCTGGATTCCACATGCCAGATGACATCAGAGTCCAAAACCCAGTCGAGCTCTCCCCGATGTAGGTTGTGTCATACTCGTCCGGCAGACCGAGCTGGTGTGCATACTCGTGCGCGAAAAGTCCAAGAGTGCCGTCCTCAGCCTCACAAGTGTACGAACCGACCCTGAGGCCAGGGATGATCTCGTACCCTGCGGGCCAGTTGGCGAACCAGCTGTGGCCCCAGATGTACCACGCGGGGCCAGGTTCCTGTTCCTGGCCGGCACGAATGACCATCAGGCTGTCAATCCACCCGTCGTTGTTCGCGTCGAAGTCGGCCCACGGTATGGACATTCCATACTGTTCGTAGGCGGCCTTCGCTGCATCGATAGCGATGTTCCATGTGGGTCCGTTGAGATCGTCCGACCCTGCACCACCCGAGCGGCTGTCCGCTCCGTAGTACCATTGTGAGTGGTCCTTGATCTGGACCCAGTCAGTGACATAGCCGTCAACGGTGTAGAGACCCCCCGACTGTTCCTCCATGTAGTTGGCGAGAGATCCCTGCTTCTTACCGAAGAGAAGATCCCTGTAGTACTGCGGGGTGAAATCCGACCTCCAGTAGTCAACGTTGTTGTCTGGTGACGGCTGAGGGATGGTGTTGTGCATCGGCCCGGTGTAAGTCACTCCCTTGTAAGTGTCCGATTCGGCGAACTCAAGCAGTATCACGAGAATCTTGCCGGTTCCTGTCAACGCAGGCGGTTCGGACTGAGCGCCAGATGCGGCTTCCCTATCAGCAACCTTCTTCGCGCCTAAGGGATTCACATAGCTGCCCTTGACCTTCTCGCTCAAGCCGGCCATGCTGTTGACGAGCCAGTCCTTTACCTGAGCTGACGATGCGTCTCTCGGGATCTCGCCGTTCTGAATCGCTCCGTTCACATACTTCTGCCACTGCAACGGTACATCGGACAGCATGTCCGCCCTCGACCGGTGCAGGACTTGGGCAGTGACCGCGAACGCCGTCGCGACCATTATGCCCACGACAAATACAGTAAGCAGGGCTCTCCGGCCCCGTCCACTCCTCTCGCTAGTTGTGTCGCTCATGATATAATTTCTCCCCCCTCATTGAGCCGTCAAAACGGCTCCCCGATTCGATACTGACTCGAACCGAATGACCCTCCAACAATCTGCAGCTATATTACCTGTTTCTTTGACGAAAACCAGCAAATCCGCATGGTATCTCCTGAACGTATTATCCCCCTCAAATCACGACGGTGAAGCGAAAGGTTATTCCGATGGGGGTCGTCTCCCGCAAGCATGCACAAGGTCGTCACGGTAGACTTGGAGAGGGACATACTCTCCGAGAACAGACGGATCGCTGAAGAGAACAGGAAGCACCTGGAAGACCATGGAATAATGGCTTTCGACTTCCTGGCGCGATCGGCTCCGGGAAGACCCTGATAATCGAGAAGCTCGTCGACATCCTCAAAGCAAAAGGCAAGCGGGCCGCTGCAATCGCCGGCGACGTCTCCGGAGATGACGACTACAACAGGTTCGTCGCGCACGGAATCCCAGCGGCGAACATCAACACGGGCAAGGAATGCCACCTCGACGCGCACCTGGTCGACCATGCGTTGGAGGACCTCCCGCTGGACGACATCGACTACATCTTCATCGAGAACGTTGGAAACCTTGTCTGCCCTGTCGACTTCCCCGTTGGCGCGCACAAGAGGGTTGTCGTGATAAGCGTCACCGAAGGTGACGACATGGTCCGAAAGCACCCGGCGATCTTCGCTTTCTCGGATGTCGTAATCATCAACAAGGTCGACCTCGCGCTGGCCATGGAGGTAGACCCCAAGATACTGGAACGAGACGCCCGGAGGGCCAACCCTGGCGCGAAGATCATCATGATGGATGCCCGTCACGGGAAGGGCATGGACGAGCTGGTCAAGGCCCTCGGGATCTAGAGGACCGAGATATGAGAATCACAGTCTACGGAATCGTTCAAGGCGTGGGGTTCAGGCCCACGGTGTACAGGGTCGCGAAAGCCATGGGTCTGAAAGGGTTTGTCCTGAACAACGGCTCCAACGTGGAGATACACGTAGATAGAGACGGCGAGAAGTTCCTAGCCGAGCTCAAGAGAGCCTTGCCCGCACTCGCAAGGATCGACAGGGCGGAGTTCGAGGACATCGACGAGGATCTTGGCGAGTTCTCCATCGCCCAGAGCCACGATGGGAAAAGGGTCTCGCTCATCCCGACCGACACGGCCATATGTGGTAACTGTGTGACCGACTTCGAACGGCCCTCTGACCGGAGGCATCTGTACCCGTTCACGAACTGCACGGAATGCGGAGCGAGGTTCACCGTGATAGCAGACCTCCCGTTCGACCGTGCCAGGACCAGCATGGTCGATTTCCCAATGTGCCCCACATGCTCCAAGGAATATTCTTCACCGGAGGACCGGCGGTTCCACGCGCAAACGATATCTTGTCCGAAGTGCGGGCCCAAGTACACCCTGTATGACAACCGGAAGAAACCGATTCGAGGAGACGCGTTCAAGGGATTTGCGGAGAAGATCGACGAAGGTTCCGTTGGCCTGCTCAAAGGCTGGGGCGGGATGCACATAATATGCACTCTCGAGAACGCATCTAGATTGAGGAAAGTCTACCGCAGGGGAGACAAACCCTACGCCGTGATGATTAGAAATCTTGCAACTGCAAAGAAGTACGTGAAGCTGAACGATCAGGAGCAGCGGCTCCTGACATCGCCTCAAAGACCAATAGTTCTCCTGCACAAGAGAGAGGACTCGACGGAGGCGCTGGAGAAGGTCTCCCCAGGACTCGGAAACCTTGGCGTCATGCTGCCCTACTCCGGAGCTCATCTGCTCATGTTCCATCATCTGAAGGCGGACAGCGTGATCATGACCTCTGCGAATCCACCGGGCGAGCCGATGGTCGTCGAGAACGAGAAGGCGTTCGACCTCGGTCTCGACTATTATCTGATGCACAACCGGAGCATCATCCACAGATGTGACGACTCGGTAGTGAAGGTCAATTCTGGCAGGACGAACTTCACGAGAAAATCCAGGGGCTTCGTGCCCGTGCCTGTCGAGGCGAACCACAAGCATCCAGTGATCGGGGTGGGAGCACAATGGGACGTCACGGGCTCCGTTTCGAGGAACGGCGAGATATTCCTGACCCAGTATGTGGGGGAATCGCAGCAATATCCGACGTTGCAGTATCTGGACGAGGCGATCCACCATCTTGCTGGCTTGCTCGGCGTGAAGCAGTTCGAGGCGATCGGGCTGGACAAGCATCCCCGCTACTCGACTAGGATAGTCGCCCGGAGACTTGCAAAGGAGTACGGTTGCCAGCTGATCGAGACTCAGCACTATCATGCGCATGCCGCCGCGCTCAAGATAGATCGCAGGATCCAGGGACCGTTGGTCTGTCTTACTTGGGACGGGACAGGCTACGGCGACGATGGAACATCCTGGGGAGGGGAGACCCTGCTGGCCGATTTCTCCAGCTACAAGCGTCTGGCGACTCTGGATGGAATCCCTCTCCTGGGAGGGGACAAGGCGGTCGCGGACCCCAAACGAGTTGTGACGGCCATACAATTGAGACTGGGGAAGAAACCTACACTAATTGACGTGCAAGAGACCGAACTCTATCTGAAGATGCTTGACAAGAGCGTCAAGGCATCTAGCATGGGCAGAGTCCTGGACTCCGTCTCTTGCATCCTCGGCATCTGCTGCAAGAGGACATACGAAGGCGAGCCTGCCATCAAGCTTGAGAGATGGCTCGAGGCTGGAAAGCCGAGGTTCGATTTCGAGCTGGAGTTCGTCAATGAGGGTGGCATCGGAATCGCCAAGACCCTGCCAATGTTCGATCAACTTCTTGAGATGGAAATCACCACCGAGTCTGAGAGAGCAGATGCGGCGGTGTCCTTCGTCAAGACGTTAGTGACCGGAATCGCGGACAGGGCATGTGACTTCGCCGAATCGAACGGGCTGAAACAGGTGGGTCTGACGGGCGGCGTTTCCTACAGCGGCCCGGTCACCGCGTGGGTCAAGCAGGCAGTTGAGAAGAGGCGTCTGGAATTCGTCGGCCACGAGCGGATATCCAATGGAGACGGCGGCATATCCACGGGCCAGAGCGCCATAGCTGGCTCCTTGCTCGGGTAAGGCTTAATATCGGTCCCCAACATACTCGCTACCCGATGTGCCTAGCCGTTCCAGCTGAAATCAAATCGATAGAAGGCCACTTGGCGACCGTGGATTATGGAGGAGTCAAGAGGACCGCCAACATCTCGCTAGTTGAAGCCAAGGTCGGAGACTATGTCATAGTCCACGCAGGATACGCGATACAGGTCATGGACAAGGCGGAAGCAGAGAAGACCCTCGAGATCTTCCAGGAGATGCTCAGCCTGGAGAACTCCGGAGCGTAGAGGATGCACGAGCTATCAGTCATGAGCCAGATCATAGAAAGCATTCTGTCCGAGGGGAAGAAGAGGAGTGCCACCAAAATCGAGGAGGTGGACCTTCAGATAGGCGAGTACACGATGCTCGGCGATGAGCAGATGGAATTCGCCTACGAAGTGTTGTCGAAGGACACGATTCTCCAAGGCTCGAAGCTCAAGATAAGCCATGTCAAGGGGAAGATCGAATGCTCATGCGGATATCGAGGAAGAGTTGATCCCTACCCGGATTCGCCCCACAAGATCGTGCCCATCCTGGAGTGCCCGAAATGCAAAGGGGGCGCGAAGATCGTTGAGGGCAGGGAGTGTTTGATCAGGAACATCAGGATGGTGGTGCCGGACGTTTAAGCTCAGGGACAAGGAGATGTCCCATAAGATCATCAAGAAGCTCGAGGGTATGAACCTCAAGCTGACCCTGATGCACGTCTGCGGGACTCACCAAGATACACTTGTGAGGTTCGGCCTCGACAGCGAGTTCAAACGAGTCGGGATCGACATACGACAAGGACCTGGATGCCCTGTATGCGTGACGCCACCTGGTGAGATCGAGGAAATCCTCGCGCTGGCCAGAGCCGGCCTTACGATTGCAGCGTTCGGAGACGTGATGAAGGTTCCCGGAGCGAAGGGGTCCCTGAACGACGCGAGAGCAGATGGCGCGGATGTGAGAATCGTCTTTGGGGTCGACGACGCTGTCGCGCTCGCGAAGAGGATTCAGAAAGAGGTCGTCTTCATGGGCATAGGGTTCGAGACGACCGCTCCGACGACTGCCTCTGCGCTCCTGTCGGACCCGCCTGCCAACTTCTCGGTCCTCAGCTGCCACAGGACGGTCCCTCCCGCCCTTCAGGCGATCGCAAGCATGGGGGAGATCAAGCTAGACGGCATGATCCAGCCCGGCCATGTCAGCACGATCATTGGCACCAAACCCTACGAGTTCCTCTCGAAGAAGTACAAGATGCCGCAGGTGGTGGCCGGCTTCGAGCCCCTCGATCTGCTCATGGGCGTCTACATGCTCGCGGTCCAGACAAGGGAGGGCCGAGCCGAGGTCCAGAACGAATACACGCGAGTGGTCCACGCTGACGGCAACCCGATAGCGATCAAGGCGATGAGAGACGCTTTCGAACCGATCGATGTCCCCTGGAGA
>JALHSX010000177.1 GCA_022865445.1 Thermoplasmata archaeon
ATCTTCCTCGCCGCCTCGATAGTATTTGGTCTGGCCGTCGTGCCGAGACTGGTGGATTACGTTGGCAGGCAGCGCTCAGGGGAATTGCTCATACTGACGGTCCTTGGCCTCTGCTTCTCCATGGCAGTGTTTTCCAAATGGATCGGATTCTCGGAAGCAATCGGAGCTTTCGTCATGGGCGTTATCGTGTCTGAATCGAAGTATCTAGGAGACGTGATGAGGCGTGTGGAACCTGTTCGGGACCTGTTCGGGGCGATATTCTTCATCACGGTGGGAATGCTCGTCGACCTGAACCTGTTCCTCAACATCGGGTTCCTGCTGACCGCTGCCATCATTACGCTCGTCTTCATCGTTGCTAAGACGCTTTCCTGCTCGGTGTCCACATTCATGTTCGGGTTCGGCGCCAGGAACTCCATCGGCGCGGGCATGAGTATGATAGCCGTTGGCGAGTTCTCGCTGATGATCGCCGCTGTAGCCATTGGATCCACAGCCATAAGCTCTGGGATCAACCTCTACCCAACAATCGTCATCGTGACAACGATTTCCGCTCTGGTTGTCCCATATAGTGTGAGGTTCTCGGACAGGGCCACTAGGATTGTTGAGGGGAGGACGCCGAGATCCCTACTGCTCCTCGCATCGTACTTCAACCTGGTCGTGAGGAACATGCGAACGCGCTCGCGATCGTCTCTCGGAATATCAAACGAGATGAGGAGCAGTATTTCTAGGCTATTCGTCTACATTGTCGTAATGGTGTCCGCAAGCGCTATCGCACTAAACGCCGCTCCGAAAATCCCGGATTTTGTCAATCTCGTCGGAGGCAGCGAAGAACTCGTTCTCCTGGCGGTGGTCACTGGCTCAATGGTTGTCATCGGGTCAGCATTGTTTGGCATCTGGAGCAGAACGATAAGAATCATCGAGATCTCCACCAGCGAAGCAATGCTCGGGACCAGGTCCGCGGAGAATATTGGGTACCAGGACACTGCCAAGGCGCTCAAGTGGCTCTTCCTCGCAGTCTACGCAATCGTCGGCTTCGTCTTGGTTTCGCCGCTCGTCAACTCACTCGTACAGCAGGGCCTGATCTTCGCCCTGCTCGCCGTGTCCATCATCGTTGTGGCAATCGTCGCTCTCTGGGGTTCGGTCAATACTATCGACAAGAAGCTTGTGGAGATATTCGAACGAAGAGGACCGTCAGCGCTGGAAGTCTCTGCGGACCTCGCTGAGATCGAGGATATCATAGCGGCGATGGAGCGTGGAAAGAGTTGAGGCTGGTTCATCTATCTGATTCTCATCTGGGGTTCAGCGCATACTCGAAACTAGATGTGGCTGAGGGAATAAACCAACGAGAGGCAGATTTCTACCGCGCGTTCCAAGAGGCCATCGACAAAGTGATTGAAATCAGGCCTGATGTCGTCGTCCACTCTGGAGACCTCTTCGACACAGTACGCCCCCAGAACCGAGCGATTGACTTCGCGCTCAGGCAGCTGATCAGGCTCTCAAACGAAGGCATTGAGACGGTCCTCATCTCGGGAAACCATTCGACCCCACGACTCCGTGAAACCGGGAACATCTTTCGCATATTCGAGCACCTGAAGCATGTCCATCCAGTACATGAAGCAGGCGGAAAAACAATTGTCGTTGGGGACGCGACGATATACGCCATCCCTCACTCCGCGACACCGTCGCTTGCTGAGATCACATCTGGACTGAGGCCTTCAAGGGATACAAGACTCGGCGTTCTGGTTCTCCACGCTGGAGTGATTGGGTCGGACACGTACAAGATGGACGAATTCAACGAGCAGACCATCCCGGGAGAGAACATATCGTCGGACTGGGACTACGTTGCACTTGGCCATTATCACGAGTTCAAGAGAGTCAACCCCAGGGCATACTACTCTGGATCAACGGAGAGGCTGAGCTTCAGCGAGGCCGGGCAGAAGAAAGGCATCGTTGAGGTGGATCTGGACTCACACTCCGCCAAGTTCCACGAGCTCCATGTTCGCGACATGCTGGACATGGAACCAATCGACGCATCAAAGCTGACCTCCTCTGAGATACTCCGAGAGGCTCAGGAACGGGTCAGCGGAGCGAACATCGACGAGAGGATCGTCAGGCTAGTCATCAAGAACGTGGCTCCCGACGCATACAGTTCGCTGGATGTGTCCGCGATCAGGAGGATGGGCAGCAGCGCTCTGCACTTCGAGCTCAAGTCCGACAGGATAGAAGTCGAGGGTGAGAAGCATGTTGGCGACACCCAGATAGGCCTCCTCGCGGATGAATTCAAGAAATACGTGGCGTCTCTCGATGCCCCAGACGAGAAGAAGATCAGGCTGATGGAGATCGGGATGCCCTACCTTATGAGGGATGACGAATGAGGATCAACTACCTCGAGCTCAAGAACTACAGACGGTTCAAAGAGCTCAAACTCCAGTTTCCAGACGGCATAGTCGGCATACTCGGACTCAACGGCACCGGAAAGACCACCGTCATAGAAGGAATCGCCTGGGCGCTGTTTGGGAATGTGGACGAGGTAGTGCGAACCTCCAGAGAGAGCATCAGAAGATCGGGCGCTGGAGGCAACGACTCATGCTCTGCCATACTCGAATTCGAACTGGGAGGAACAGAGTACAGGATCGAACGGGAGATGGGCGGGAAGAGCCTATCCATGCGCGCAGAGCTGAGGATCAAGGACAAGATCCTGGCTGAGGGCGACAAAACTGTGAGAAAGATGGTCGAGAAGCTGATAGGCATGGACCACAAGTCGTTCTTCACATCGGTTTTCGCAAGACAAAAAGAACTCAATGCGCTTCAGAACGTCGCGGCTGGAGAGAGGAAGAAGGTCGTCCTCAGGATGCTGAGAATAGACGGAGTCGACAAGGTACTGGCCGACGTGAGATCGGATCGGAAAGACTCGCTCTCGAGAATCGAGGGCGCACAGAAGACGCTGCTCGCAGAGGATGGCAGAGAGCGTGAGAAGATGCTCGAAGAGCGCATGCCAGAACTCACCAGTACGCTCGAGAAAGCGTCCGGAGATCTCGCCCTCGCAGAACGTCGAGAGCAAGAAGCGGCCAAGAATGTCGACGTCGCCCGCACGAATAGGGACGAACTGAAGAAGGATGTTGACGCGTACAACTCCGCCTTCGGCGATCTCAAGGCAAAACGGTCGGCGCTTGCAGAGATGCGCAATCGGGAAAAGAGCCTGGATGCGAGGCTGGCAGAGGCAAACACCAGACTCCAGAAACTCCCCTCGGCTGAGAAAGACGAGGAAGCGTGGAAGCTGACGACGACGAGGAAGGAGGCGATGGAGAAGGAGAAATCCAAGGTCGACAAGTTGAGGATGATCCAGCAGGAGGTCGCTGAAGACGAGGCCGAGGAGACCAGGAGGACGGATGAACTTGCCAAAATCAGAGCGAGCATCGACAATGTATCGGAACTCGTGGCGAGAATAGACGAGGCTGAGAAGGCAAGGCTGGAATGCCAGACTGCAAAGGCCGAGATAAGCGGGAGCATGGGAGAACTCCGGTCAGTGACGGCGGAGAGAAGAGACGCAGCGAAGAGAGACCGGCAGAAGCTGGAGGAAATCAAAGGCGCCGGAAAGGATGGCACCTGCCCGACTTGCGAACGGAAACTGGATGACGCCTTCGAACTCCTCCTGACGAAACTCAGTGAAAGTTCCGAAACGGCAGAGAAGACGGCCTTGGAGGCACAGGCCAGGATTGCCCAGCTGGAATCGGAGCTCAGGATGCTCGTGAACAAGGAAGAGGCGCTCAAGAAGAAGACAACGAACCTGGATCAGCAGCTCAACAAGATGAGACAGGCCGAGGCCTCGGTCAGGGACAAGGAAGGCGAGCTGGCCAAGGTGAAAGACAGACTATCGAAGCGCCGGAAGAGCCAAACAGATCTTGGGGAGGTCAGATTCTCCGATCAGGACTATGAGAATGTCATGAGGGAGTACGGGAGGCTCAAGGAGGCGCACGAGGTCTACCTCGAGCTCAAGAGTCTGAGGACACAATCGGAGCACTATGCTCGGGATATCGGGGATGTGAGAGCGGCGATCAAGAAGGTTGAAGGCG